>PMMY01000091.1:0-5174 GCA_003162655.1 Methanobacterium sp.
TATTATTAATTCCTAGCTTTCGCAACCTTTCTAGCTATTACAAGCTCCCCTATAGCAATAAGACCCACAAAAAACTTTTCAAGACCGCCAGTAGCCCATATTGCTTCTCCAAAGGTTGAATTTTTAATTCTCTGTTCATATTCCTCGGCTGTTACCCGTTTGCCTGTTTCTCTTTTTGTAACAATTGCAGAGGCTTCCATCAGTTCTTCCCATGTAACTCCCTTGAGTTCGNNGTACTTTGAAGCAGCTAAAACTGCTAAACGTGCAGGTTCGTCTTCGTGTAATCTTACGATATCATCCTTTGAATGCATAATTTCTGATACATTCTTATGATTATCTCTTAGACCCCTTGTAACATCTAGAGATGTGATCCATCCAATTAATCGTTTCTTATCGTCTAAAACAGGCGTTGCAAACTTTTTATGAGATTCCATCTTTATTGATGCTTCAACAATATCCATATCCGCATTTACAGCTATAAATTCCTTGTCCATAATTTCTTTAACTTTCATTAGGCAACCTCTCAAGTTTTAGTGCACCCACAGGGCATTTTTTAGAACAAACTTCGCAATTTATACATTTATCTTTGAAAAAAACAATTTTATCATCTTCAAGCTTTATTGCTTCAACGGGACAGTTTTCCTCACACACACCACAAGCAACACATATATCCTCATCTACAAGAAGTTCTTTGGTTTTGAAAACATTTCCTAATCTTCTTTCAAGTGTTACTGCATCTTCTCCACACACATTTGCACATGCACCGCATCCAATACAAGCATCCTTATCTATAACTGCTTTTTCACCTTCCTGTACTGTTATTGCCCCTGTTGCACAAAATTTGACACAGTTACCGCATGATGTGCACTTATCTGAATCGACATCGATCTTTTCCATTCTAAGTGTCCTGTGAGGTACCTTTATGGTGTTAAGCTTGTAAGTTAAATCCTCATCCAGGTCAGATGTGCTTTCAATAACTTTTATTGAATTAACAGGACAAGTTTGAGCACATATCTCACATTTAACACAGTTATCAAGTATTTTTGCAGGTTTCGTTAATTTAGCATCATCTATTGCATTAACTGGACACTCTTCTGCACATAGGTTACATCTCACACATTCTGGGGAAACTGTTATAAACTTCTGTCCTAGAGAACAGTTCTCAATTTCTGCTTCAAAATCTTCAACGCCATGCTCTAGATCATTTGATTTGGCAATAACATCACCTACCAGAGCATCTTTCTTTTTTTTAAATGTTATATCCATAATCACACCTTTATAGAGTTAATTAAATTTTCTAACATAAATAATAAATCTAATGAATATTCACTGTTGAAACCTTATTTACGGTTGAAACTGGAATTAAATGTTAATTATTTTAAATTAATTTTCTTAAATTACGAAGTTTTCACTTCAATATATCCTTAATTTCTATATTATATGAGTAATATTAACTTTGACTATAACATTTGATTATATTGAATCGATATGTTTAAATAGATAATAACCTATTCTTTTTAACCATTAACCCGCTAAATAATAGTTTATCTTTTTTTAAGAATATTTTCAAGTTTTGTAAGATCTGGAAGACCGTCTGTGGTACCGTGCTCTGTTACACAGCATGATGCAACGTAGTTACCCTTTATTGCCATATTTTTAATATCATCATTCTTAACATAGCCATGAAGAAATCCTGCGTTAAAAGCATCACCAGCTCCCGTAGTATCTACACATGAAACATCAAAGGCCTCAGTTANNTTTAACTACCACCATATCTATTCCATATTCCATTTGGATTTTGTCTGCCGTTTTCTGTGTTTCAGCCTGTCCAATGTCTTTTCTTGAATTTTCAATTTCTCCTGTTGTTAAAATATTTAGCTCGGACTGGTTTATAAGAAGAATATCTGTTCTTATTAAAAATTTTTCTAGGAAATCAATACCCCTTTCTGTGTAAAGACGTCCTGGATCAAAACTTACATCAACCTTGTTAGATATTTCATTTAGAACTGTTTCCTGTGTTTTAATAGAGTTATCATCGTGCTTTCCAACAAATGAAGTGATGTGCAGAACTTTAGCAGAGTTGATATTATCCAAGTCAATCTCATCTAGTTCAATACAATCGTTAACACCGGGATCTACATAGAGAGCCCTTTGGCCATAGACATCTACAAAACCGTTTACAGTACCGCTTCTACCATTATCAAATACAAGAACGCCGCTGATATTAATATTTTCGTTTTGAAGATTGTTATAGAGAAGACTGCCTTCACGGTCGGTTGCAACCTTTCCTATAAAGCCAGTTTCCAATCCAAGTCTTGCAAGCCCCACTATTGTGTTGGCTGCTGAACCACCACATGATTCAGATTTACCTGTTATATAAGATTCCTCATCTTCGTGGGCTATTCTATTCACTTGATAGAGTTTGTCAATATTCAGTGCACCAAATCCAATAACATCCATTTTCATTCAAACAACCTTCTTAGGTCAATCCGGTACTCTCCAAGTTTTCCCTGATAATTTCCAGCAGAAACATGCAGAACATCATCAAAATTAACTAAAGCTTCTATCCCTGCTTTCATACCTTCCTTGAGTACTTTTTGATCGAGTCCGTTTATAACGATTTCCGGAATGTATTTTACACCATCAGGAACTTTAGAAGCCTCATTTAATATTTCCCTTAGTGATGGGCAGTAAGGATGGTTTGTTGTAGGCCCAATCCAGGGATAATTTGTCTCTGGCTTGCTAGCTGCAGAACATATGTCAAAAGGAGTAATAACCCCTTCAACATCTCCTATTGCATTTAAAGCTGCTCTTCCTGCATCTGTAACTGTATTTTTGTTACCGCACATGTACCAAAAATTTGCACCCATAATGCCATCCATATATCCCAACTTCCTTTCTATTTTAAAGTCCGGTATTGCAATGGGAACAACTATCATCTTTCGTCCGTACAACTCTTCCTCCCATTCATATCCATCTCCACAGTGTCCAATATACTTCATGGTACCCATATATCCTTGTGGATTAATTGATGCATCAAAAAGGCTTGTAAATGGTTTTACTAATATGTCCTGTCGAATCCTGTAAGATAATTCAATATTAAATTTTTCTATATCATCGGTATTGTACCAGAATTGAAGTAGAGCACCATATCGTTGGTCCGGTGTTTCATCCTTATCAAGCCAGGCTTCAATACCACCTTCAACCCTCCCAATAACCGTTCCTGGAGTTGATGTAGCATCATATGCTGCTCTTCTAACCGTTTCAATATCCTCAGCAGTTACAATCACCCTGCAGCATGTTCCTTTAAATGCCTCGCAGTAGGTATCTTCAACCTTCAATTCAATGTTTTTAATGGTTTTTATCATGATCATCTGGCCAACAAAATCCTTTTTTTATGAAATACAATTAATAATATAAATTAGACAAAAATTTAGGACTTATCCTAATCCTCCTATGGATTCTCCTCTTAATTTTTTACGAAACAGTGAGCTTTTTTCAATTATACTATCAATGTTGTTGCAGGTCACTATTTCAACCTGCGGTAGGTTGTTTTTTAATATTTGACTTGCAAGTATCTGATTAACAAAACGTGATTTCAGAGCCTTTTCAGGATCCATTTTGTAGTTTAAAACAAATTCAAAGACATTGTCTGTTCCATATCTGTTAAAAATATCCGCAATGATCGATGTAATGGTGGTGTTGTCTGCCATCACAGCAATTTCAGCCTCTTTAATGGCATATTCATTACCGTTGAATGATACTCCAATACCTCCGTTATCATTGGCAAATNNTGAACAACTTCCTTTTTACCCTCTCCACCAATGGGTTTTACAGTATCCATTAATCCAGAAATTTCAAATTTAGGCAGTTCTTTCCAGAATATTTTATCTAAAAGTTCAAATTCAGGGTTCTTAACTATTTCTGTTTTATACTCTTTGATTTTGTCCCTTTCACTAGGTTTTATATCTATAAAGTCCATGTTGAGTTTGGTTGAATAGGTATTTTCAATGGGAAATCCTGTTTTATTACACAGTGCCTTGATGTAATGGTAATAGCTGGTACTCACAATAAATGANNCCTGCATTGTAACCCTGTCTCTTTAACACGTCTGCCAGTACATCGTCGTACCTGCTAATAATCTTAAAAAATTTATCCCCATCATCTATAAAATGACTTGAAAGTTCGAATGCATTATCATTCAATGATATGGGGCCTTCACAATCAGAAACAAAGAATTTTTTCCCCAATTTCTAATCCTCCTGATTATAAAATAAAGTTCTTTTAAACAAAATTTATTCCACTTGTTCAGTTTCAGTGGAATCAGTCTTTAATCTGATAGCATATACTGGGCATAATGTTTCACATTCACCACAGAGAATACATTTATCACTGTCAACGACCACTTCATCTTTTTCAAGTTTCAAGGCGCTTGTAGGACATTTATTAACGCAAACTCCACATGCCATACAAGCATCCACATCGGTGACAATTTCTCCTGTTCTTGGGCCCAGCAGTTCTTCCCTTACAAAAAAGATCCTGTCCTCTTTTACAGTGAAATATTCTTGTCCCATAGTGATTGCATCAAATTGGCATTTGTCAACACATTTTCCACAGAAAACACATTTATCATCTATATGTATCGGGGAGGGAATTTCAAGTTCGATTGAGTCAACTGGACATTCTGCAATACATTCTCCGCATCCAATACAGCTATCTTCAATAACTTCAATCTCACGTTTCGGAGTTGTAGCACCTATTATTTCCTGTATATCCTCTATTTCAAGGTCAGAACTGATCATATCTTTAATTTCATCCTTTATCAATTGCGTGACATCTTCTTCAAAATGTTTTTCAGTATGTTTAAGTCCGACTTCTGTTGCAACAGTCTTGAGAATACCGTTGATCTTCACAGCGTCGGCTGAAAGTTTACCCGCTTCCTTTTCCATGAGTTCAGATACTATTTCCATGGTTTTTATCTTACTGAAATTCTGGTAGGCTCTCTTCCTTGATGAATATTTGATAGCAGCTGATGGACATACATTCATGCATTCCTCGCATCTGGCACAGTACGATGGGTTTATGAACGGTAGTTTGCTTACATTTCCAACATTTATTGCTCCTCTGGATGGACATACTCTTGTACAGGTCATGCAGCCTATACAGTTCTTTTG
>PMMY01000091.1:5194-7594 GCA_003162655.1 Methanobacterium sp.
AGTTTTTTGTTGATGTTAGGAACATTTTCACGTATAGGTTCAGATAAGGTTGTTTTCATTTTTATTGCATTGTATGGACAAGCCTCTCTGCATAAAACACATCCTACACATTTATCATTTATTTCTATTTGACCATTGCTATTTTTCTGTATGGCATCAACTGGACATGAGAATAAGCATGGTTTCTCTTCACATTTTTCACATATACTGTGATCTACCTTGTAATCCACCTCTACTTCTCTGAGAGGTTTGCTGTACTTTTTAATGTTATTTGTGGTTGTTGGAATATTATTCAACTCCTTACAGGTAAGTCTGACGATTTCAGAGTAACGTGTATAATGTTCTCACCATCGGTGGATGGTTTAAAGAGGAATCTTGCAATATAATAACCTATAGCACCAAATGGGCATGTTTGATAGCATATGCTGCATCGTAAACATTTATTCGTATCTCTTACTACTCCTTCTTCTGGTGTGTACTTTATTGCATGAGAAGGACATTCATTAACGCATAATCTGCAGTCTGTACATTTATCTTTGTCCCATGTAATAACCCGTAGTTTAAGCCTGTCAGTTATATTTTCGATGATGTCNNTTTGAAAACTTCACTACCATTTATATGTTTAATTTCATCCTGTTTTGCTTCTATTTTAGCTTCTAATGTGTCTACAACCAGGTTTATAATCTCTTTCTGTTCTTCAATATGAGAGATGTGAATTCCCTTGATTGCACCCTTAACAGGGCATGTTTTAAGACATTCTCCGCATGATATACATTTTTTCTGGTCTATCAGAATCTTGTTATCTTCTTCAACAATTGCATCACCGACTTTACAAGTTTTCATACATTTTTTGCATCGTATGCAAAGGTAATCATCAATAACAAACTTCTTATCTACGGGGAGAATGGTAAAGTCTTCTCTTATAAGATGGTTTTCACCACAGGTAAGTGTTTTAGGGTCCGTTGGACAAACCTCTGCACAGAAACCGCAGCGTATACATCCCCTGTTGTTTATGACGGGATAGGTTATACCCTCTTCATGGGCCTCATCTTCATCCCTCACAAGTTTAATTGCCATTGGGGCAGGACAGGCTGCTGTACAAGCACCACAAGCTATGCAATTCTCCTTATAAACTTTTGGATAGTCTCTGAACCTTGATGGTGTCTCCATTATTTCAGAGTTGCTTTTGGCTGCTACAAAATTTTCAGCCCATGACTTTCTTGCAAATTCGTATAAATACCATATCACCGAAGACATACTACATCATCCTTTTAACTTAGAATTTATATTGTGGACACCGTGGAAATCCAAGTGTCTTCCTGATTCATCTAAAATTATAACCCTTTCAGTACACGCAATACATGGATCTGAAGTTGCATATGTAGCTACAGCATCTGCGACTGTTGCAACATCGTTAAGCATGTACTTGGCACATGCATCTATGTTCATGATACTGGGGGTACGTATTGAAACATTTTTTATGAGGTTTCCATTGGTTTCAATAGAGTAGGTAACCTCACCCCTTGGTGCTTCATTTCGCCATTCAGCAATACCTGCAGGTATTTCAATTTTTTTACGAACATCACCGGGTGGAAGATTTTCAATTACTTGTTTTATTAGGCTTATGGATTCCCATACCTCGTCAAACCTGTTCATGGTACGAGCGAAATTGTCTCCTTCCTTCCTCCATACAACCTTCCAGTCCATATGATCCCTGTAGGTATGATGCTGTTCCCTAACATCGTGCTGAAGTCCTGAAGCCCTTCCGATTGGTCCAACAGCCCTAGCCATTAATGCTTCGTCACGTGTCATTTTTCCAACATCGTGAGACCTTAAACCAACAAGCGGGCCCTGTTCAAACATCTCAACGTATCTTCCATATTCAGATTCTAATTTAGCCATTATCTCCATTATAGAATCCATATGAGACTGTTTAATATCCATCTTAACTCCACCAACAACGTTCCAGCCCATGTTAACCCTGTTTCCAGTTAGAAGTTCAATTGCATCCATAACTGGTTCTCTTAAAGCCAACATGTACATAAAGAGGGTTTCATGTTCCATTGCCTTGAAATATGTTGAATTGGCGAGTAAATGGCTCTGAATCCTGTCGAGTTCGTTGGTTAAAACCCTCAGGTACTGTGCCCTTAGTGGAGCAGTTTCTCCTGCAATCCTTTCAAAGGTTTCTGCAAAGGTTTGTGTATGTATGTAAGAGCATATTCCACAGACCCTTTCAGAGAGGAATATTCCCTTCTGCCATGTTTTGCCCTGCATAACCCTTTCAATGCCTCTGTGAATGTATCCATAATCAATTTCGGCACTTATTACTTTTTCGCCTCTTGTTTTAAGTTTTAATCGTAATGGTTCCTTTAAACCAGGGTGTATTGGTCCTATAGGAAG
>PMMY01000302.1 GCA_003162655.1 Methanobacterium sp.
CATTAGATGTTTTATTGGTTTGGGATGATGTGTTTGAACTAGAACTGTTTTTGTTGGTGGTAGCTGTTGAGGTGGTTGTTGGTTTTTTTACCGTTGTTGTCTGAGTAGGTGTATTTGTAGTAGTTGGTGTGGTGTTATTGGTCTGTTGATTATTTGAATTAATTTCATTGTTTGGTGTGGTGGTTATACTTGGAAATTCACCCTGTTTGGTGAGGTTCACTACTCCGACTGAACTCAATGGGTTTGACCCAATCAATATACCTGTACCCGTTGCAAATCCAAATGCCAATACAGAAATTATCATTCCAACAAAAATTTTTCCTTTAACGTCTTGTCTCATAATCAAACACTTCTAAAACATTATAAATAAAAGTTAATCCGAATTTTTTCATGCTGTTAGGGCATATATAAGAGCTATAACCACAGCTACAACACCGTAGAAAGGTTGTCCCATATTCCATCCAAGTAGAGTTGCAACAAACACGAATATGAATATAATGATTATTTTGGATTTTCTCTCAAGTAAAAAGTCCAGCACAGTCCTGGTGAATTCCGATGGAATGTAGTAGGAGTAAATTCCATCTGCCAGATCAAAGACCATGACAGGATTGTTGTTCCATATTTTAATACCATCGGCCATCTGGGCTCTTTCACCAGCTTCTCTCCGGCTTTTCCCAATCCCTACCCTTAATCTTACTCCATTATTTAAAGCGTGCCATGCGCTGTCCATTCCTGCACGGAGGGCTGCATTTTTAGTTGGTAGATTAGCTATTAAGTCGTCTCCACCTTCTCTATAACCTTCTATTCTACCATTACAGTCCTTTTCTATGTATGATTTTACTTCGTTCATAATTTCAACTAGTTTGTCCCTACCATATTCATCAATGAATTTGGTTGAATCGATGGCATCAATAAATAAATAATTATCATAGATAGCGGGTATACCTTCAAGATTGCCTAGTTTGGATGAAAATACAATTGCAAATTCTCCTCCAAGTTTGGTGAACCCAACTCCTGAAGTTTCTCCAATCTGCTTGTTGAGGTTTATAGATCTTTCTATTGCAGCTGCACCTGTCATTCCAACTGCGACCCTTACATCGTTGTCCCTATCCATACCAAGTGATATCAGTTCAATTCCAACCCTTATGGCATCATTTTTAGAGAGTAACTTTGAGACTATTTCATTTGCACTTCGTTCTACAATTAAACCATTTTCACTCTTTATATGGTTTACAAACTCTTCTATAAGCTTCTTATCGCTTTTAAATAGTTCAACATAGAGATATCTGTCGCTACCCATTATGATATTACTCAAAAGAGCATATTCGTTAACCTGGTTTTCTGCTGGTTCTAACTCAAGAAATTTCCTGTTTTCAGGTATGTTCCCAGTACCAACTTCGCTTAGAACATTGTTAAATATATTTTCCGTTGTTATGTGGGCAGTTTCAATTTCAAGGAGCATTGTACGTGTATAATTTACCATAGAAACATATTCTCGTTCCATGTCGTTGGTAGGATAGTACTTGGTTCCAATGCTTAAAACCTTGTTTTTGATTAGAAATCCAAAGATGGTTCGTGAAATGTAATCCATGACCATTTACTTTTCTCCTCCCTTCTCTAATGTTATGTCAAAGTGTCCTGGCTTTTCCATGAGCATACTGGGCTTAACTGAAACTATTGGGAATTTCCATGTTCCAAGCCTGGCGGCCACTGTACTTGCAATGTTTCTGGAGTTTTTCTTTACAAAAGAGTAATCATGGTCGTTTATGGTTATGTTAACATTGTAGGGAGATTCTTCAAGTATTTCATCAGAATATATAATGTTAAGTTCAAAGGATCCGGGTTTGGTGAAGAGATCATTTCGAACAGCAACTAATGGTGCATGGTCGAGTTTGAGCCGATCACCAACTGTTACTGCAATGTTTCCTGCATTTCTAACTGCATCCTTGTAATCCCTTGGACTCACAAGTACGAATATAATAAAGTCGCTAGTTGACTCTGCATCTTCAACCATTCCCATAACCTTATCAAAGAGTGGAATTTTCATGAAGATGTCTTCTAACTTAGAATCTAAACCATCTTCTTTAGTTTTGGTTATCCTATCAATAGCTTCTTTTGCAACCGCAATTCCGCTCAATTTCTTGTTTTTCTTGAGTTTGTACGAGTCCAAACCCTTTTTCTCAAAGTCGTTCAGCATCTGGGTACAGATTTTTTGAAGTATATTTTTTATCTTCTTCGGCTTTGATGAGGTTCCAATTGATATTTTATCTTCTAAAAAGTTGAATGGAATTCTTCTATTGTTGATGTCCTGGAATTCATCTCTAAATTCCCTAAAATTATCATTTGAAAGTATTTTACAATTTTCTTCCTCTGCTATTTTTAGTATGAAATGGTCTGCGGTGGTTCCCGAAGGTACTTGTTGTACTTTACCATTTTCCAGGAGTTCGTTGAATTTTTCTTTTTCATCTATTTCATGCCTCAGGGATGCATCTGCTATTGGAAATGGTTCATATCCCAATTTTTCAAGGGCTTCCACAGCTTTCAGAAGGTTATCTAAACTAGGTTTTTTCCCTTCTTTATCCTTTCCGAAGTGTGCTACATTTGATGCATCTACAATAACTTTCAATTAATCACCTAAACATGTGTTTTCATATTTTGCTAGACATCTCTGTGTTCCATCGGCTCTGTTCAGAATAATTTCAATGAATTCTTCTTCAATATTTATAGTGTTGAAGGAGGAAAGTTCTCTTCCCCTTAATCTAAGTGATGAAACTGTACCTGCTGTAATAAATGTAGAATTTTCCATCATCCAAACATGTGGCATATGTTTATGTCCTGAGAGAACTAGATCAGCTTTTTCTGTCATAAGTGTTTGTAATATATCTCCTGCATCACTTAATACATTTCTTTCGCGACCAGTTTTGGGTACTGGTATTATATGATGGTGGAGTGCTATGATCTTGTAAAGATTTTCTTCATCTGCATTCCTGAGTTCCTGTGCCATCCAATTTTCTTGGGATCTTCCAACTCTACCGTAATCAAGATCTGGTTCACTACTATCAAGTCCTATAACCTTTAAACCATGTTTTTTATCTTTTAATATACCATATCTATTTTTTATCAGCTCTTCAAAGCATTCATCCCCAACATGTCTCGCATCATGATTTCCAGGAACTACCAGTATTGGAGATTTTATTTCATCCAGGTATGTTACTGCTTTCTGAAATTCTAGAAAGTATCCATTGTCTGTAATATCCCCAGTTATTATGGTTACATCCGGGTGAATGTCGTTAAGATCATCAATAGCATTTACCAGGAGCTCTTCCACGAAGTTAATAGAACCCACGTGTAAATCCGATATTTGTGCAATAAACGGCATTTAACTTAACCTCAATATGGCCTCCGCCAAATCCCCTTGTGTTTCCTTTAAAGTTTCAAGTGCCTTCTCCTTGGTTACACCTGTCTGGGTGGATACAAGATCTACATCATCATCTGGGATGACCAGTTCGGTTTCAATCTTCTGTTCAACTATTTTACCAGTTATCTGGTAAGTCTGCTGACCCATGAAATCCATAAGGTTCACTTTAGGGCTTTTAATAAGGACTTCTTTATTTTTAAATTTAATGACAACCTCTGTAACTCCCTTGATGTCTTTTGTGTCCATCCCCATTTGTTTCATTGCCCTTTGCATCTGTTTTAACTGTTTAGGGTTCATTCCTGCACCAGGTAACATTAAATTCCTCCTTTTCGTGTCTTCACAGCTTGGCCTGTATTGAAATCCATTATCTCATGACCGCATAATATTGACTTACCAAAGGCGATCAGTTCATCCTTTTCATTAACGATCAATACTTCTTCATTAGATCTTATATTTATATCACAATCTATAACGAATTTAGCAAATATACTTTTTCCTTCTCTGGCGAATGGGTCGGCATCTGTATTCACAACAACCCTGTTTTTTGGATATTCCATATTGGAATGAAGCCTCCTAGCACCTTCCCTGTCCAGTACAAAGACACTGTCTGTAGCCCTTAAAGTAGCTATAAGTGTTTCTCCCTCATATATATGCCTGATTTTACCGGTTTTTCTGCTTTTAACAATTTTAACATCACCGGGGAAAAGCGCTTTACCAGCTCCCATACCAAATTGGTAATCTGCAATTGAACTGATTTTTTCTCTATCTTCAACATCTATCTTAACTGCATCCAATTCATACTCTTCAAGACTGTATACTCTGATAGGGTGTTTAGATGTTTCATTTCCTGAATCTAGTTCAATAGTGTACATATTAAATCTGTCCAGTATCTTAGCACTTATAATTACATTGTCAAATCTTTCCATATATTTCTCCATTTCTTCTCTAACAAATTTTTTAGCGTCTTCATCTGTGATGATCGGTGCTTCGTTCTGTGCAAGTGGATAAACTTCGTCAATTTCAAGTGGTATCACTGCAAAAGGAACATCTACAACTGCTAACTGAAGATCATCCCATAAATCTTGAGGATCTGATAGGGAATCACCTTTAACGTGTTTTAAATAAAATTTACCAAATTCGTCGTGTAAATTCTTAGAATATGGTTTCCTGCTCCGGGGGAGTAATAGAAGATTCCTTTTAGGCGGGATTCTATTTATTCTTGATAGATGTCTCTGTATTTCAGATCTTCCCAGAGATTCTGGTCCTGAATAGAAAAATGCTGAATTTTTACTGGCAGGATCATATTCCTCAATGATTGCTGTATATTTTTTAAGGTTTCTGAGTGCATCTAGAAGGTATGGGTGAACTCGGCATCTCTGTTCAACCAGTTCCATTAGACTGCCATCAACAATTGATTGTCTAATTTTACGTATCTCGGCAAAGCTTATGTTGAGGTTGTGCTGAGCAATTAAAATCATTCTGTCATTCTTATTCATGGCCCTGAGGTCTTCGGGGGTGTGAGTAGAGCATACAGAACAGGAACATGGCATTTCAACCAGATTTGCCAGTTTAAATGTTCCTCTAGGCATCATGAACCTGTCATCCTGTGCATATAATATATATGCTGCTGAATCAAATAAATCACAGCCCATTGCAACGGCTAGTGCAAAGACCATGGGATGTCCTGCACCCATAAGATGTCTTGGTTGTGAATCTGGAAGTTTTTTCACCGATGCCATTACCACATCCACAAGTTCTGTGTATCTGTAGGATTCCATCAGTGGTACAACAGCTCCTATTGGATAAACATCAAACTCCATTGCACCAATTGTTTCTGCACATTTTGATCTGAGGTCATGGAAGGTTGATCCCTGAACAACAGAGTTCATCATCATATCTCCGTTTATCTCAAAAGCTTCCTTTGCCCTTTCTATGGTTATTTCAAGTTCTTTTTCAGCTCTTTCCCTTTTTACAAATGGGGGTGTGGGTATATCAAGTGATGTTCCTATATCAGTTCCAATTAATTCCTGGAACTCGATGATCTCCTTGTTATTCACGTCAATATCACCATACAATGAAAGCTGGAAAGAACCCGAATCAGTGACTATGGGACCTGGAAAGTTTATGAGTTTGTGCACACCTTCTTCAAGAACCTTGGCTCTTAAATCATCATTCTTATACATTATGTAAGCATTGGTTATGACAACTTCTGCTCCAAATTTCTTAACATCAAGGGTCTGTTTTCCAGGATGTATAACGGGCATTAGCGCTGGTGTTTTAATCATTCCATGGGGTGTTGTTAGTATACCTGTTCTCCCCATTGCATCTTTATGTTTTATCTCGAAGTTCAAAATCTTTCACCTTTCTGTAAAGAGTAAATAAAAATTTTAATAAGTGTTTAACAGTATTAATAAGTTTTAAGGAATTTAGTTAATCATGTTAATAATTAGAAATTTCTAAAAAATATAATTCAATTCCTCTAATCTTTTGTTGATCTATTTTTTCTACTATACTATTTTATTCATTTAGAATTGTAGTAGTAATTTATGGTACAATTTTTTCAGCGATTTTTAGCCTGTTTTATACAGTTCAATAATTTTATTTAACCGTTTCTCCATTTCAATAACCCTTTCCCTGGAATTTTCAAGGGTTTTACACCCATTACCACATATACATTTTTTATACTGGGGGCAAACAAGAAATTTTGATTTTTCACAGATAAGGTCTTCTAATCCAAACCTTCTAAGATCTTTCAGAACACGGCGCCTTAAACGACCTTCATTGATATCATTACAGAGATAAACAGGACTTTTAACAGTTGATGCAAATTTATATTCTTTTCTAACATTTATTCGCTCATTTTTACGTCTTTCAATGATATTAAAACTGGAGTTGTTTAGTTCTTTGTCTCTAAATGGGGTTCCTGCATCTGTAAGTGCGATCATTCGTTCATCTCTCGATGATAACTGTTTTTCAATGAGCTCATTTGATGGTGATGCCAAGGTACCACCACTTCTACCGAAACTTGGACCCTCACCAACATGTAATCCCGTTTTAATCAGACTATATCTAACTGCTGCAGATGCAGTGTAGGTTAGTAGCATACCATTAACTTTAAGGAGGGATCTAAGTCCTTTTAAAAATTCTATTGTATACAGTTCAGGTGATAACCTTGGTGAAAATGGAACCAGAAAAATTGCATCGTATTTTATATCAGAATTAACATTAGAACTGTAATGTGGTGTTACGTTGGATTTAATATTAAGATTTGGGGTTTCTTGGATTTCAAATATAGAATTCTTTTTTACTATTTCCCTTGCATCTACTATGTGTACATTTATTTTTATATTCTCGGGAATTTCTTTTGTAATTAACTTGGATTTTAAGAATCCTATGGAATATAATTTATCTTCAATGGCCCTTTTAATAATTTCATGTGATTTTAGAGGACTTGGAATAATAAGTCCCGTTGCAAGTGTCAATGGGGATATTTCGACCATTGCGATACGGATGTTAGGATTTTTTATGGAGTTTTTAGATTCGTCGTTTAAATAATCTAGACAAACAGCTGCTGTGTATCCTAAACCACTGCATATGTCCATTAAATGTACAGCATCCTTCCCGATTAGATGTGATGGTTTAACATATTTTTCAAGTGATTCCTCCAACCCACCATGATAAGTATGCATG
>PMMY01000310.1 GCA_003162655.1 Methanobacterium sp.
TAAACCACGAGCTTGCAACACCTGATGCAAAATTCCTGGGCGTAACAGCATCTGATATTATAAATTACGATTTACCAACAGATCCTTTAAAGGATATCGACATATTGAGACTTAAAGAACTATATAAAGATCCTAGATATAAGGATGATTTCTGGAAGGTAGAGATCAAAAAGATGCTGAAGATCGGTAAAAAAGCAGAACAGCAGTCTTTCTCGAAATATGGACTAGAATATGTGGTTGATACATATTTACCAGAAAAACTTGATGCAATGTAATTAACTAAGTTGATGAGTTATTCAACTTTTATTTTTTTTATTTAAAAAATCAATATATATCTAATTATTAAAGGATTTTCTGTTTGCTTTAATGATGTATAAGACATTTATATCATTGATAATATCAATGAACTTATGAATATTAATTATACTGTTTTTTAGTTTAAAAAATTTTAAAGGGTATTAATCAAAAATTGAATCTTTACATTATTAATAAGTTATTTTGGACTCAATTGAAAAATTAATATGCTCAGAACAACAGATATATTGTTGTGATACTATGGTTGAAAAAGAAACAGTGAAGTGTGGAAGATGCGATAAATGGTTCGAAAGGGAAAAAGAGAAAAGCGCTAGAATCAAAAAAGAAGGTAAAGTAAAGGAATATTTATGCCCTGAATGTGATGAAGAGATAAAAAAGGGCGAATAGAATATTTAATCAAATTTTAAGTTTTAAAGAACTAAATTATTTTTTTATTATTTTATTTAATCCAAAAACCAAATATCTGAACATAAACCCGAATATTTTCTTTCCCTGTTGATTGCATATCCAAGAAGTCCTAATGTCATTGTAAGACTAGAAATATTCCCGATTAATCCAACTACTACTGGATTTCTGAAGTATAAAACTGAAGTCATAAAAATTGCTATAGCAATTATTTCTATCCCCATTATCAAACCAACCAATCCAATAAATTATCTAAATTATCATGATGTTATCCTCTTTTAAGCTATTACTATGAAAATTATTAANNTTTTGCTAACATGTATTTCCTAACCACTTAAGATAAATTTCATTAAAAATAAAATCAAAAGATTTAATGATATAAATATCCAATTACTCTATAATGAGAGTAAAAAAGTGATAATCATAAATCAAACAACTTAATTGAGGATATATTTTAATAATAAAATTGTAAAATCTAAACAATAATAAACTGTAACTTTTTTATTCTCATATTGCCGAATAACTGTCAAAATCCCATAAAATGGAGGTTTAATAATGAAAGCTGTTGGAATAAACGGATATGGTACCATAGGTAAAAGAGTTGCAGATGCAGTAGCTGCGCAGGACGATATGAAAATCGTAGGAGTAACTAAACGAACTCCTAACTTTGAGGCTAAAAGAGCAGCAGAATTAGGTTACAACATTTACATGAGCGCACCAGATAAGGAAAACCTCTTTGAAGAGGCTGGAATTGGTGTGAAAGGTACTATTGACGACCTATACGATAAGGTAGATATATTAGTCGACTGCACACCTGGAGGAATTGGTGCAAAGAACATGGAATCATACAAGAAAGAGGGTGTTAAAGGAGTATTTCAGGGTGGTGAAAAACACGAGATGATTGGAAAATCCTTCAATTCATTCTCCAACTTCAAAGATGCACTTGGAGCAGACTATGTAAGGGTAGTTTCTTGCAATACTACGGGCCTCTGCAGAACTTTAAACCCCATAAAAGAACTATGCGGTATTAAAAAGGTTAGGGCAGTTATGGTAAGACGAGGAGCTGACCCCGGTCAGGTCAAAAAGGGACCTATAAATTCAATAGTACCAAACCCTCCTACTGTACCTTCACATCACGGTCCTGATGTTCAGACAGTCATGTATGGGCTTAATATAATTACTATGGCAATTTTAGTCCCTACAACTCTCATGCATCAACATAATCTTATGATTGAACTTGAATCAGATGTGACTATCGACGATGTAATTGATACATTTGAAAAAACCCCCAGAGTTATCATTGTAGAAGCTTCAAGGGGTCTTGGTTCGACTGCGGAAATAATGGAGTACGCAAAAGACATTGGAAGGCCTAGAGGAGATTTATTTGAGATAGCAGTTTGGAAAGAGTCACTCAATATTGTAGATAACGAATTATATTATATGCAGGCCATACATCAGGAATCAGATGTGGTACCTGAAAATGTTGACGCAATAAGAGCCATGCTTGAAATGGAAACAGACCCTGAAAAGTCCATCGCGAGAACCAACAAAAATATGGGTATAATAGAATAATCTCCCATCTTCCCCCTTTTTTTAAAATAAACATTAAATACTAATTATTAAGTCTCTAACATATTTGAAATTAACTGATAAGAAGTATTTATTGTTAATAAATCATTTTGATGAAAAATATTATAGAATCACAGATTAGACTGCCTTTCTGGAGGAAATATCACTTTTATACCCTGATCTTCAAATTCTTCCTTGTATCTTAAATCTTCTGTAAAAATGTAAGCCCTATCCTCAAATCCATATGAAATATACAATTTCAACTGTTTTAATGTTGCACCAAAGTTTTCTATGTGAGGTTTGATTTCTATAAAATATCGAGAATAATGTTGCTGATGATCCATAGGAAACTTTACAACATCGTTGCTGTCACATTCTGGACAGTAATCCATATTTTTATGGGTTAGATTACAGTTTTTACAAATGTAACGAGGAACNNACATACTCCCAATCCCATTTTTCTGCTTCAGGATTCTTTGAAATAATTATCTTCCTCAAATTCTCTTTTTTAAGCAGCCAGAGGAGCATCTTATCATGTTCTGGTGTTTTCAGTTGTTCGTCATCAATTTTCCAGAATTGATCCAAACTTTTTGTTCGAGTTCTTTTTCCTGCCATAAGCCCACCTTTAGTAATTAGTATTAGATATGGTTTTGAAGTTTATGATCCTTTCGTTACATTTTTATTCATTGTAAAATCCTTTACTTGGATTTATTCTTTATCAAATGAGCATTAAACAATGATTTAATAAAAATCCCGTATAATCTATTAATTGAATTCTAAATAAATAAATCAAAGTAATATGAATATCAAAAATATTTAATATGAAATATGACTTCCATACTCACAGCAAATATTCAATTGATGGTTATATAGATCCTAAAATAATTGTAAAAATTGCAGCAAAAGTCGGCCTCTCTGGAATAGCAGTGACGGATCATAATACTATAAAAGGAGGTATAGTTGCTAAAAAATATGAAAACAATGATATTGAAGTAATAGTGGGTTCAGAAATTTTAACAGATAAAGGCGAAATTATAGGGATCTTTTTAACCGAAGAAATAAAATCAAAGCATTTTATAGATGTTATTGATGAGATAAAAGCCCAAAATGGGATTGTAGTAGTACCTCATCCATTTGATGCCATTAGAAACACTTCAATACATCCTAACAGTGAAGATGCCCATTTTATTGACAGCGTGGAAGTTTTCAACTCTCGGTGTATGCGTCAGATATATAATGAACTGGCAAGGATTTATGCAACAGATAATGATTTAAATATCATTGCAGGAAGTGATGCTCACTTTGAAAATGAAATCGGAAATGCTGGAGTTAGAACAGAATCCGATAATATTAAAGAGGCTGTTTTTAATGGTGATTTTTCAGTTTTCGGTAAGAGATCAAACATAATAAACCCTGTTACTACCAAACTACTCAAAATTTGGAGAAATTCTAGCTCTAAATGATTTAAATATTATTAAACAAAGTTTTTTGAACCATGATAGAGAGAGTGGAGTGTGAAGCAAAAAAGAATTAATTTAGATCAATATTTATCCAAATACGATAAAGAAATAGGTTCATTGGCTAAGGATCTTCGGAATATGATTCTTGAGCAAGTACCAGATATGGATGAAGTTATTAAATGGAAAAATCTTTTCTACGAAAAGAAGGGATTGTATGTGCAATTGTTATACACAAAGACCATGTGAACCTTCAATTTGCTCGAGGAACTGAACTTGAAGACCNNACTGGGAAAAAAATAAGACATGTGAAGATCAACAACACCAAAGAAATAAACTCAAATATACTCAAAAACATGGTGGTAGAAGCTGTTAAACTCAACATATCATAACTAATTAAATATCATTTTATCCATTTTAATTGAAATAATTATTATCTTTACCTTTTATTATGACAATCTCAGTAAAATAATTAATAGAAAAAGACATAAAATCAGATAATAAGAAATATATTGTTGAAGGAATTTTTTCTATAATTTTAAAATTTACAGGAGAATAAATATGGAATGTCAAGATTACGGACTTAAGAGAGATACTGAACGAAACAACCTCAATTTAAATCCTCTTCAAAGGGGCGGAGTACTCCCTGTTGAGGCAAGAAAAGCACTTTATGAATTTTCAGATGGCTACAGTGCATGTGACTACTGTGCAGGAAGATTGGATGAGATATCTAAACCTGATATAAAAGGCTTCATTGACGATCTCGCAACCTTCATTAATATCGACCATGCGCGAACAGTTCATGGAGCTCGAGAAGGCAAGTTTGCTGTAATGCATTCCCTTTGCAAACCCGGTGATACCATAGTCATCGATGGAAATGCACACTACACAACACATGTTGCAGCTGAAAGGGCTGGACTCAACATGGTAGAAGTTCCTAATACCGACTATCCCAACTATGAAATACGTCCTGAGGGTTACAAAGAAGTACTTGATGACTTAAACGACAATGGCGAAGATATTAGCCTTGTTCTGCTAACACATGTTGATGGAAACTATGGAAACTTAACAGATTCAAGTTCAATAGGAAAAATAGCGCATGATACAGGAGTTCCTCTACTTTTAAATTGTGCTTACTCCATGGGCAGGTTACCAATCGATGCCAAAAAACTTAAAGCTGATTTTGTTGTTGGGAGCGGACATAAAAGTATGGCTGCATCAGGTCCTATTGGCGTTCTTGGTTTAAAAGATGAGTGGGCAGATACTGTACTTCAAAGGTCTGACAGACATGCTGTAAAAGAACTTGAAATGCTCGGATGTACAAGTAGGGGGGCTCCCATAGCTTCCCTAATGGCATCATTACCCTTTGTTATTGAAAGGTTGAAAAAATGGGACGAAGAAGTTAATAGTACCAGAAAATTTGTAGATACTATGGAAAGAATGAAAGGTGTGACACAACTCGGAATTAAACCAACAGAACATGATTTGGTCCGTTTTGAAACTCCATTATTTGATAATATAGCAGAAAATCATCCTAGAAGAGGTTTCTTCCTCTATGAAGAGCTTAAAAAAAGAAACATTGTTGGAATAAAACGGGGCCAGACTAAATGGTTCAAATGTAGTATTTATGGTTTCAGTAAGGAACAAAAGGATTATATTGGAGAATCTTTCGTTAATATAGTGAATAAATACCTTGATATGTAGATTTATCACAATTTTAAATTATTAACATCTTATCTACATTCAATTAGACCTAAATCCTCATATTTGAATAACTGGAAATTGAACTTCTGTTAAGAGCTCACTTTCAGACACTTCCATTGGACTGTTGAAGTATATCTCAATAGGTGCGCCTGTCATTTGGTACCCTTCCTCAATAACCTTGTTCATCATAATTTCGTAGACCAGACCTACTTCTTGATACGGACCTTTATGCATGGCGGAAAGAACTTGTTGGGCTGGTATTTTTTTTATCTTTACTTTACCCGCTTCTGATGCTTCTCCCTCAAAAGGAACTCCCATTTCATACTGCATATCTTCTGGAGCAACTTCAGCAGGACTTGTGTAATATGCAGAATAGGGGGGGCCGGTCATTTCCACATTCTG
>PMMY01000221.1 GCA_003162655.1 Methanobacterium sp.
CCTTCTGGGGTAAGTTCTTCTATTTCTACCCTTTCTACAATTTCTACCATTATTTGATAGGAGTCTCTCATAGCCTTAATACTGTCAATTTTTATTAAGGTTCCTACATTGTATAAATCTGATTCGGAATATAATCCCTCTATATTATCTTCTTTTACAGCTAATGCAATTGCATAAAAATTATCCTTTGTTACTCTTTGGTATATCTTGCTGCCGACTTTTTTTCCAATTTTTAGGGTCATTTTAGTCTCATGTATTAAGACCTTGTCAGGAATAACTATAACTGATAATTCTTTGTTAATGTTCATTTCGTTCATATTATCACTCAGGGACGTGTAAATTTGATTATAAGGCCTTCAAAATTTGGCCATTTTATCTTTATTTTTCTATTTTATTACATTTTGATAAAACACAGCCAAATAAAAAATCAATCTTTTCTTTGTGTTTTAAAAGGGCGCTCTGGTTGAAGGTGTAGTAAATGTAATTGCCTTGTTTTTTTGCGTTGAGGATCTTCACAGTTTTTAGTACTTTAAGGTGTTGTGATGCTGCAGGTTGAGTACAACCCATTATTTTAGCCATTTCAGTGACGCTAAACTTTTCCTTCTCACCAGATGCAAGGTTGGAGATCAATATCAATCTGTTAATATTGGCTAGGGCCTTGAAAAGTTCTTCCAATTCTTCAGAGAGATCTACATTACCATATTTAGAATCTATCCCCAACATCATGTATCATAAGTATATACGTATATGCTTATATACTTTTCTATTTCTAAATTTTATCTAAATTTCTAAAAATCTCGAAAGAATTATTAATTTTCAACGATATATTAAATATTAACGCATTTTCTAACCGAAAGAATATTTAAACCAGAAAAATGGATCAAAATTCTATCAACCATGTAATTGAGTTCATGGAGCAATTTGCAAATATAACCGGACTTGAACCGGAAAGTACACATCCTAAACGTTATTTATGGACCGATGCATTTGCAGTGTGTAACTATTTAGAACTCTACAATCGTATGGATGAAAAAGAATATTTAGATCTAGCACTCAAATTAGTTGACCAAGTCCATCACATACTTGGAAAATATCGTATAGATAATCCAAAAATTGGCTGGATCAGTGGTCTTGATCCATATGAAGGTGAAAATCATCCAACCCAAGCAGGNNCGGTTAGAATGGGAAAGGGATGGACAGTACTATCACTACCTCACTAAGTGGATGCACTCCTTGAACAATACGTCAATGGTCACTGGTGATATTAAATACATCAAATGGGCATTTGAATTGGCAAAAATAGCCCAATCACATTTTACATATGTACCACATCATGGTACTAGAAAGAGTATGTACTGGAAAATGAGCATCGATCTAAAACGTCCACTAGTTCATTCCATGGGGCAGCATGATCCTCTCGATGGATATATAACTTACAATGAGATCCAAAATGGGATGAAGAATCTAGGTTTAATTGAATCAACTGAATCNNTTGATAACTAATGATCCACTTGGAATAGGTGGACTATTAATTGATGCTACGAGGATAACTCAATTAATTATGAAAGATGGTTTAAACCACTTTAAACTGTTGGAAATGGTTTTAGATTCATCCATTATGGGTCTTAGATCTTACATTAGTGATAATCCCATGGATGTTCCTGCTGAATATCGTCTAGCATTCAGAGAATTAGGTCTTTCAATAGGTCTTAAGGGATTAGGAATCATAATTGAGTTAATCAGGGATAATCATGAATTTTCTATTAAAAATTCATTGGATAATCGATTTAATGTTCTTAAATCGTATATGGATCTTGGAGTTATCATAGAAAAATTTTGGATAGATGAAAAAAACAGGAAGACAAGAAATTGGATAGATCACAGGGATATTAATACAGTTATGCTGGCAACTACATTGGCTCCCCAGGGCTTTTTGAAGATTTAAATTTGAAAATATTTATTAAATTAGTTTCCTCAAATCTTCAACAAGTACCTGTAACCATAACCTGGACAGAAATTAAGGTTTGGAGTGGCCATCAACTAAAAGGTAAATTCATAAAAATCAACAGTTATTCCACTTTTAATCTGGCTTATCGGCATTTCCAATTATCATTTTCAGGATTATGCCGCATTTTCCAGATAGGGTTATTTTCAGACCATCCCATAAAATTTCCTACCAAACGAATTTCTTTTTCAGCAAGTCCATTATAAATAAATTTAACTTTATCTCCTTTAATGGGTAGCCGAGATCACCCATTTTAATTCACTTAATACCTTTTTTTTGTCCAAATTTATTTTAATACATAGAAGAATCTAATTATACAGCCTGTCCATTAGTAGTAGAAGATGGATTTGAATTGGTTGGTACGTTGGTTGGATTTGTTGAATTACTATTATTAGTTGAATTTATTGATCCAGATGAATTTGTAGTGGTATTTGTATTGTTAGTTTCAGGACTTGTAAATGGGACAGGAACTAGTATTGGGGCTGTATTTGGTGTTAATTCAATGTATCTGGCTGTTATTTTTACAAGAGTTAAGTTTCCAAGTGAAGCTGATATGTAGTTATATGTACCGGAGACATCACCGTAAACAGTAACTATATCACCCTTTTTAAACGTTGTCTGGGCTTTATAGGTTATAAATATCAGATCAGAGCTTGACCAAACTCCATTTACTTGTGTAACAGCTAATAAGATTTCGGTTCTTCCATTATTTTCATTTATCTGCTCTATCTGTCCTGTAAATTTAAAATGTTGACCATTATATTTATTCACGTTGCTTATTAACTCTTGGAAACTAATGACATTGCATGAAGCTTTATATTTTTCTAGTGCATCGCCGGTAAGTGGTGTATCGCTCGGGAAAACAAGACTTAATGTGAAAAAAATAATTAAGATAATAAGTAAACCTGCTCCAAGGACAATTCCTATTTTGACAGGATTGGTTTGATTCAAAAACCATTCACGAGCCCATTCCAATTTTTCCCACATAAAAACCGCATTTTCTATAAATTAATTAAACCCTTACATAATGGCATTATTAATCATGTTCAACTTTGATTATGTTAATAGTTATGAGGGTGTAATATTAACTCTTTTCTATAGGTTTTCAAGACATTCATCTTTAAGTATTCTAGCATCTTCATTGGACGGATTTATAACCAGGGCTCTTCTGAAACATTCAATTGCCTTATTATAACTATTTAATTCTAAAAATGCAACTCCTTTATTACATATAAATGTATCGTTATCATTTTCCATAGCTAAAGCCTCATCATAGCAATTAAGAGCCTCTTCAAATCTTCCTAGTTCCATAAGAGCGTTTCCTTTACGATTCCACATAGCTGAGTCAGGAGGTTCCTCAAGACAGAGTTCTAAAGCTTTTTCATAGCAAAAAAGTGCTTCTTCAGTATGTTCGAGTTCTGAGTGTATATTTCCTTTTGCATTCCAGACATCAGGATATTCGGGGTTCATTTTTAAAATCTTATCGTAACATTCAAGGGCTGAATTGAACTTTCCAAGCATCTCCATTATGAATCCTCTCCAATAGAGAACAAATTCATTTTTGTCGTTAATTTTCATTGCTTTATCACTGCACTTAAGGGCTTTTTCAGGCTGGTTTGAATTTAAAAGGGCTATTGCCTTGTTATTGTAAATGTACTCGTTTTGTTTATCAAGTTTAATGGCTTTATCATAACATTCAATGGCCTCTTCAAACCTTCCTAGACGCGAAAGATTGTCTCCTTTTTTGTTTAGGAGGTAAACATCGTTTGGATCGAATTTTAAAGCCGCAGTGTAACATACAACAGATTTATTGAATTTACCAACATCAAAAAGTATGTCTGCCCTCTTGGTTATCATAGATTTTTCATCTATCTTTTTACCCTCCCAATCTTCAATTGGTAGTTTTTTAAATCGTATAACTTGAAATAAAGATGAATCACTAGTGTCTTCTGGGTAGATCTTTTTGAAATCGGATTCAAGTTCTTTAGCATTTGAATATCCTTCTTCATGTGCTAGGGAATCATTTTTAATTAGTTCCCCAAATTTAACAACTTCCACATCCGTAACTTTGGCTTCAAATAATTTTTTACGTTCTTTTGAAACGAGATTCCAGTAGCAGTGTAATCTATCTCCGGGAGAAAGTGGTTTTTTCCAGAGTTTCCGGATGGTAGCTGTTTTTTTACCTGTTATAAGTTCAACGTGACGGCTTCCAAAGAGTAATATTGGTATTAGGAACCCTCCATAAGTTTAATTAAATTAACAATTTTGAATTTTTGATTAAATCTATTTTTTAATACTAAATATTATTTAATAGTTTCATCCCCAAATTCTGAGGTTTTTATTTTTATCTTTTTTTGAAATGGTTTCACTGATTCTGCAATTTCAACGAGTTCTTTTCTTGAAGGACTTGGAGTTTCTTTTAGCTTTTCATCAAGAACTGTTCTGTTTCGGAACTGTTGTATTGTGTAGACATCGCAACGAATATCCTTTGCAATGTCAACAACATCCTCAGGAATCATAAGTCCTGGTACATAGGTTGTTCTGCATTCTAAATAGATTTCAGGAAATTTTAGACATATTTCCATACTTTTTCGTACATTCTCCCCAATATCTGCACCAATAACTTCTTCATATTTATTGAATGGGGCTTTAATGTCTAGTGCAACATAATCCACAAGATCCAAAAGATCTTCAAGTTTATCAGGGTAGTAGCCATTGGTGTCGAGTTTAACGTCGAGTTGAAGTGTTTTACAGTACTTTAAAATTTTAAAAATTTCTTCTTTCTGGATCAGAGGTTCTCCACCAGTTAAAACTACACTGTCTATGAAATCAAGTGAATCATCTATTTCCCTATATATGTCTGTGATTTTCTGTGATTTTCCACCTTCAATGATCCCTGGATTGTGACAGTAAGGACAGCGGAGCATGCATCCTGCAGTGAAGATAACCAGCGACATTTTACCTGGAAATTCGAGTGATGAAACAAGCATTCCACCGATTTTAATGGTATCATATTTTTCAATAGTTAATGTATTCATGATTTTGTCTTTCCTATTAATATATGAATTTGAATTTTAACTTTTTTTGATCTTATTGCCAATTATGTCTTTAAGAATTTTTATAAATTCTATATCTTCATCTAATGTACCAACACTTACTCTGATCCAGTACTCATCAAGTCCCTTAAAAGAAGTGCAGTCTCTAACGATTATCCCCTTTTGCATGAGCCTTTCACTCAATTCCTTTGCAGTTAATCCTGTTTCTCGGACATCTACAAGTATATAATTTGCCTTTGACTCGTAAACCTTCAGATTTTTGAATTTTGACAATGACTTGTATAGAAATTCTCTGCTTTCGATACTCAACTCAGTAGATTTTTTAATGTAATCTTTATCTTGGAGAGTTGCGGTTGCTGCTAATTCAGATAATTTTGTAAGACTGAAAACTGGCTTGACACGGTACATATATTCTATAATCTCGGGATTTGATAATCCGTAGCCTATTCTCATACCGGCAAGTCCCAACACTTTTGAAAATGTTCTGAGTATGAATAGGTTTTTATATTCATTTAGAAGGTCGACATTGTCAACACCTGAAAATTCATAATATGCTTCGTCAACTACAACAACTGCATTTGTACTTTCAAGAACAGTTCTGATATTCTCTCTACTTATTAAACCACCTGTAGGGTTGTTTGGTGTACAAAGGAATATTAACTTGGTTTTAGGATTTATTGCTTTGATAACCGAGTTAACATCTAAAGTATTAGATGGAACATCCCAATTAGCGTATACAGGTACAGCGCCTTGGATTGTAAGTGTGTACTCGTAGTACATGTAACCAGGAATGGGAACTATGAACTCATCTCCCGGTTCAATAAAAGCTTTTCCTAAAACGTCGAGTATTTCATCAGCACCATCTCCACCTAAAATAACATTTGATGGAGAAACTCCAGAATATGATGCGACATCTTTGATTAAACTATTTAAATTTGATTCAGGATATTGACTTATCAGTTGTAGATTCTTTTTAAGAGCTTCAACTGCATTTGGAGATGGTCCAAATGGATTTTCATTTGAACCTAGTTTTATAATTTTTTTAGAGTCTAGACCATAATTAGAAGCTATTTCCTCAATAGATCTACCAGGAACGTATGGATCAAGCTGTTTTACTACTTTACTTGTGTTAATCATTTTTAATCACTCTATTTCTTGCCATTATAGCATAGTTGACGGCATTATCTTTTATAATTTTAATTTCATCTTCTTGAAGTGTTCTAACAGATTTTGCAGGTAATCCCAGTATCAGACTTTTCTCTGGGAAATCGAGGCCCTCTGTAACTACAGCTCCAGCACCAACTATACTGTTTTTCTTTATGGTTGCACCATTAAGCACAGTTGCATTCATTCCGATTATACAGTTATCTTCAACTGTACAGCCATGTAGAACAGCTGCGTGTCCAACTGAAACATTGTCTCCAATTGTCAGTGGATAACCCTCAGATGAGTGTAGAACACAATTATCCTGAATATTTGAAAATTTACCAATATTTAAAGGTTCTATATCTCCTCTTAAGACAGCATTAAACCATACTGATGATTTTTTATCTATGTTGACATTTCCATCTAGAATTGTACCTTCTAATACAATTACACTTCTATTGACGACCATAGTATCTACCGTTTATAATTGTTGAATATATTTGGATAAAATAATCAAACCAAAAAATAATTTAGGAAATAGATGTTATCTGTTGTTATCAATAATATGATGTTCTTGTAGGGGTATTAAAACTTTATGAGACTCTAAATCCCTGCTGACAATTGCTCCGGCCCCGATTCTTGAGTTAACACCTATCTTCACTCCGGGATTGAAACTACTATTTATGCCAGTTTTCACACCATCTCCAAATATAACACCCATTTTACGACGACCAGAATCTATTTTATCACCTTTAACTCTAATTTTAACNNGAATCTCCAACATAACTAAGATGATTAACATTAGTATGGTCCATAATAATAGAATTCTTAATTTCGACTGCATTTCCAACGCTTACATTGTTTCCTAAACAAGTATATTTCCTTAAAAATGTGTTTGGACCTATATCACAATTTTCTCCAATATAGACTGGTCCTATTATATACGAACCTGATCTTATTATGGTATTTTTCCCTACAAAGACTGGGCCATGTATTATGGTGCCGTTCTCAATTTTTCCTTGGATGTCTGTTTTTAAATCCTTTAGAAAATGTTCATTCACGTCCAGCAGTTCCCAAGGCCTTCCAATATCTATCCAGTTGTTTTTTGACTTGAGACCAAGGATTTTATCACCATTTTCCATCTGAATTTGGAGCGAGTCGGTTATTTCGTATTCTCCTCTCTGTGATTTTTTTGTAATCTCTATAGCCTTGAATATTTGGTCATCAAATAGGTATATACCTGCATTTATCAGATTGCTGGGAGCTTCTCCTGGTGATGGTTTTTCAATTATATTGGTTATTCTATCTCCATCTAGTTCGACAACTCCAAAGGAAGATGGATCATCTACCTCTGTTAATACCAATACTGATCTGGCATTTTCTGTCTGATATTTCTCTATCAGATCTTTGATTAAAACTGGATCTACTATTATGTCTCCATTTAAGATTATAAACTTCCCTTCAACATTGTTCCTTGTCGAACCTATTGCATGAGCAGTTCCAAGACGCTCTTCCTGTGTTACGTAGGTTATGTTTACACCATGATCCGATCCATCTTTGAAATGGTCTCTTATAACATCTTCACGGTATCCAACAACCAGGATTATATCTTTTATACCCGCATCCCGCAGCGATTCAACATTATACTGTAAAATTGGTTTTCCACCAACTTGAAGCATTGTTTTTGGTTTTGTAACGGTCAATGGTCTCATTCTTGTTCCTTCACCTGCTGTCAGTATAATCGCTTTCATATTAAATACCTCTTAAATTCCCTTTGACCCAATAAATCTAATTCTATAAGCATAATTCTAATAGATATGTATAATGATTATATCCATCCCTATAATAAATTTTTATTTCCTCTAGTAAAATCTTTAGTTTTCAAAAAATATTGGAAAATTATAAAAAAAATTAGTGATTGATGAGAATAAATCAGAAAAATATAACTATTAAAACTGTTCAGAGTAATCCTTCAATGAAATCTGCACATTGGTCCCTAATCATATGGGCTTTATCATTACTGGTTGCTTCTAGAGTGATACGGATGAAGGATTCTGTACCAGAGGGCCTTATAAGAACCCAACTTCCATCAACCATTGAAATTCTGACACCATCAATGCGATTTACATCAACTACATCATCAAGTACAATATGCAGTTTTTCTTCAACTTTCTCCATTATCTGTTCCTTTTGATGATCTTCACATCTCACTTTGTCCCTTATGGTGGGATAACTAGGGATTTCGTCAAGCTGTTTGGAAAGTGGACCGTATTTCTGTACTAATTCTATAACACGTAGTGCAGAGAGTATACCATCTGGGCACATACAGAAATTGGGATGTAACCAAGTTCCAGAAGGTTCCCCACCAAAATTTGCATTATTCTCTTCAATTGACTCTGCAACGTGAACATCTCCTACTTTTGTCCTTATTACTACTCCCCCCACTTCATCCATACATTTATCAGTGCAGAGAGATGCATCAACAGTTGTAACAACTTTACCTCCAATTTCACGGGATACAATNNCTGATGGTTCGGGTAGTCTTCCAGGAAAGAATCCGTCGGGCTGCGAATTAATAGCAATAACTGAACAACCGGCCATTCTGAGTATTAGGGGAGATAAGTAGGATGCTGCTCCATTTGCACAGTCAACAACAACTTTAATTCCAGGTTTTACATCTGCTTGGTCTAATAGATCTTTAATATAATCAGAAACAACATATTTTACTTCTTCAATCTTGCCAATATCCTCCCATGAAACTGTTTTAAAGCTTTTTTCATGGATAATTTCTTCTATTATCCTTTCCTGATCCTGTCTGTATGCCATTCCATCCGGATTCCACAATTTTATTCCATTGTACTCAGGAGGATTATGGGATGCTGTTATCATTACACCTGCATCTGCCTTTAATTTCATGGTTGCGTAACCAACAAGAGGTGTTGGTGCCATTCCCATTTTAAGAACATTACAACCACATTGGAGTATTCCAGCTGTTACAGCATTTTCGATCATAACGTTGGATGTTCTGGAATCATATCCCAGAACTATATTAGACCCTTTACTACCGGCATAAGTTGCAATTGCCATACCTACATTAACTGCAACATCAAGTGTGATTTCAGAACCTATCTTTCCTCTTATGCCTGATGTACCAAAAAGTTTAGGAATTCCAGATGCCATGTTGTACCTCTTTTATGCTCCGAATTTGGTTGACAGGTTCATGAGATCCATTAGTATATCCATGATGTTGTTTCCCCTGATCCTGCACAACCCACCCTTTGCTGTGCTTCTTTCATTAAAATATTTCACATCATCAATCCTTATTTCTGGTCCTAAAATAACTATAGGAACCGGGTCTCCTGTGTGGTCCATTGTAGATATTGGAGTGGAATGATCTGCAGTTAATACGAAGTAGACATCTTCTAATTTCATAAGTTCGCCTATTACTGTGTCAACTTTCTCAATAAATTTAACTTTTTCATCCATTTGACCGTCGTGTCCTGCTTCATCTGCACCATCTACATTGATCAATATGAAATCAAAGTCCTTTGAAGCTGTTTCTAAGATTCCGTTTTTAATGTTTTCAAGGTTGGTATCAATACCACCTGTCGCACCTTCAATATCTACTAATTCCATTCCAGCAATTTTGGCTATTCCTTTAATAAGTCCTGTTTCAGCTATACAAACTGGTTTTAAACCATATTTTTNNTTGGCTTCTTCTGACCCATCTAAGGCAACTACTATTTTTGGAGCATTTCCACCATGTTTTGGATCTGCATCTGAAATCTGATCCGAAAGACCCTCACCCCTTAGAACTAAAACCGCCCTGTGCCCTGTTGATTCTTTAAATATAACTTGGACATTTTCATCAAGTTTTATACCGTTTATATACTCAGCTAATTCATCTGTTCCTGCTCTAATCCTTCCCGCACGTCTGTCTGTAATAATTCCTTCATCATTGACTGTCGAGAAATTACATCTAAATGCTAT
>PMMY01000070.1 GCA_003162655.1 Methanobacterium sp.
CCAGCACCTGCATTTAAAACTAATGTGCTTGTCTGTATGTTGGCCTCGCGTAAAGCAAAGGTTATTTCACAGACTGGCTTGGTTATGTGCCTCCTTCCTGGAGACATTGCAATTGCCAAAACTTCACTTCCACACTCTGCAAATGTTCCTCTCTGGGCTATTCCTCCTCCTTCGCCCATTCCCATGGTTTCTCTGCAGTCAACAACGTGTGTGGCTTTTCCGATCATTATTCTTCTTTCCTTTTTAGTATTGTTGCTCTTTCCTTGAGCAGTGCGTTTTGATCCGTTAAACCTACCATTTCTTCAGGTAGGTCCGTTAGAGCTTCGCCATACTTTAGTTTGTCTGAAACTGTTTTGTGCTTCCTTATGAACGTTCCAACGTGAACGTTAAATCCAAAAGGAAGGTTGTCCTCACATTTTAATCTTACTTCGTCGATGATTTCTTCGTTGTCGATTTCCATTAGTACTCTGCCAGTTTTTACTTGTAAATCTATTTCTTCTCCTTTGATGTTGATTTTCTTGNNATGTCGACTGCTGCCTCGTTCACATATTTCAGTGGGTTTCGGAATTCGTCAACTTGGCTGAATACATCTTTTATTAATCCGGAGGTTGCTTCTGGGGAGAACAGTTGTGTTCCTGCGTCTAAAGCCATAGCTGCGGCTACGCATGGTATAGCGAAACCTTTACTGTGCCTTGTGACGATGTGGTTTCCGTTGAATATACCTGGGCCTCCGCCACCGTAAATTGAGTGGCTAAAGAAGGAGAATCCTACAGCTGTACCTTCAACTCTACCAAAGTCTACGCTTGGTAATCCTGTTTCAAACTCAAGAATATCGTTGTAGTATAGAAGTGTAGATGATACACCCTGAGCAGCTCTTGCAGCACCTTGGTTTACCATAGTAGCTGCTAACATACCGGCTGCTGCGTATGCATTCCATTTTGCCATGTCGTCAGTTCCGTAGACTTTGAATCCGTTTAGATCTTTTTCTACACCGATTACTCCGTCTGCTTTGGATCTGTCGATCATATCGTTTATTACTGAACCGACTGTACCTTCTTTACCGTTAGCTTTAACAAGGTCGAAAACCATGTTATCAGCGTTCATTCCCTGGTATGCCAGTCCTAGTAAGTGCATTCTTTCAAATTTACCTACTGCGTCTCCCATTTCGAACATTGCTGCCTGTTCCAGTATGCTGGAAAGTGCTGCGGTGTTCATGGTGTTTTTGAGTGTAGTAGCTACAACGTGGTTGACCATGATGTTCCTTAAGGAATAACCTGGTCCCTCTAGTTTCTGAGGTACGTCAAGCATGGTTGCTAAGNNCACATACATCGATTATTGCCTGGATAAATGCCTGAGCAGTTACCAGTGGAGCTGCTGAATATTCAGCTGCTGCTTCAAATCTAGCTTCTGGTATCTGAACAAGTGCTCTTTTTCCACCAACTAGTAATTCAACGTTTGTATCGTCGCCTTCGTCGACCTGTATCATTTCTTTTGCTTTAGCTGCTATAGCATCCGCATTGCCAACGATGTCAAGGTCGAGTTCTCTACCTAAGATTTTGCCTCCACCGAGTTTACCGGCTTTTAAAGCGTTTTCTGCACCCTCTAGGTTTACAGCTACAGTCCTTTTAATACCTTGTACGATTGCTTTAATCGCAGGGTTCCTCAATGGACTGAGGGCTTCTAGCGGGACCTGCTCTTCAACGAGATTTCCTCTGTCGTCGTACAAGTCGATCTTATCATCAAACTTTGCCATTTTTTCCCTCCTACGCATTCTTGTACACCAATTTCATGCACCAATTCAAATTCGTGACCAGATGAGAATCTGTTCACATTGGGGATATTTCCCATGGTACATTTTGATATACGAATCTGCATTTATGGTCTTATATGTTATTAAAGTTTCTTCTTGAATCAATTAGAAAGATTTATATGATGCCATGACCTATCATTTTTTAAGTTTTTAGATTGATTTTTGTTTGATTTTTTAACTCAAAATTCCTTATTTTACTTGTTTAAAAGGTGATTAATATGCAGATTATAGCAGATGTAGGTGGAATACCCGGTAAAGACTGCAGAGGATTTTGTAAATACTGTTATTTCAGGAAAGTGAAAAAACAAGATCCCTTTGGATGTAGATTCTGCACTCCCGGCAGAGTAGGATGCGAAAGCTGCACTACAGGCATTAGAGAAGAAAAAAACGAATTCATTCACCCATTTATGGTAGTAGGGTCAGTTCAAAATTCTCTTATGATGGGAGATATCAAAGACAGCAATATAAAAGTTAATATTAGCGGAGGAGGGGATGTGAGCTGTTATCCACACCTCATGGAAGTTGCAAATGCATTCAACCAATTTAATCTTCCAATGCACCTTGGATACACCAGTGGAAAAGGTATCGATGATATAAAGATGGCAGAAGAACTAATATCCCTTGGAGTGGACGAGGTAACCTTTACNNGAATCTTTAAAGGCCTTAAAACTTTTCTGTGAAACAACTGAAGTTCATGCAGCTTCTGTTATAATTCCTGGGGTTAATGACGACGAAAAACTATTTGAAACTTGTAGTACACTTGAAGATTGGGGTGCCAAGGCATTTATACTCATGAGATTCGCTAACTTCAGAAACCAAGGACTAATTCTTGGAAATGAACCAATACTCGATGATGTGACTCCCCATACGCTTCAAGAATTTGAAGATTTAGTTCGGAAGATAAATAAAGAGTTCAACTTACGTGTGACTGGAACACCGCTATGTGACCCGGAAAATGATGCCCCCTTTGCAATTTCAAAGGAAAAAAACAGCAAATATTTAGATATTCTTACGGATGTTACGTCTGAAGCAACAATATTAACCAGTAGCATTGCAGCACCGTTTATAAATAAAATAATAAAGCGTATAGATGCAGACGATCTTGTAAATATTGTTGCTGTAGACCAGGACATTGGCTGCCTTATAACACAACAGGATCTCGAAGAGGTGGATCTAAAAGAACTTAAAGACACTGTTCTAATACCGGGACGTGCATTAGTACACGATAAAATGGCCCATGATATCCTGAGTCGTGACGGTGTCGATAGGATCGTTGCTAGGGGTCCGGAAAAACTTTCTGTTGACGGGGAAATGAGCGGGACTCTGAGTCGTGAAGATGTTCTTAAAAAAGAATTAATAGCCTTTGAAGATCTTCTAGAAGCAATAAATTTCTTTGGAGTTCGAAAGAAATAATATTATAGTATATATAATTCAATAATTTTTTTTAATAAAACAATTAATTACTTTTTAATATTATCATTATTTTGATTTCTACTGTTTTCCAGTATTATTAGGGTCTTCACCCTTAAGATTTATCACTGTAATTTCACATCTAGATCCAAGGCGCATAGGTGGTCCCCATGTCCCAGTACCTGGAGAAACGTGTAAATAAGTTCCTTCGTACTTATAAATACCGTTAAATAATGGGAACATTAGTCTAACTAAATAATTGAATGGAAACATCTGCCCTGCGTGTGTGTGTCCTGAAAGTTGTAACCCAATACCCGCATTTGCAACAGTTTTTAACTCTCTAGGAAGATGGTACAACATTATTGAAGGTTTTTCATTGTTAATTTTAAGTTTTGATAGGACATTTTCCATGTGATTATATTCAAATGAATACTCAACACCAATGATCTGAATTCCATTGCAATCAACCATTTCATCCCTTAATACTCTCATATCAGTATTTCTCAAAACCCTGAAAACTTCGTCCAAGCCCTCATAAGTTTCATGGTTTCCTGTTATAAAGAATACTGGTGCATTCAATTTATTTATTGCGCCAAAAGTATTAGTGTGCAATCTGGCACTTCCGTCAACCATATCTCCTGTTATAAAAACTATTTCAGGGTTAATTTCGTTTGTTTTATTTACGATCCTCTCCATGTAGCTTGAATTCCTGATGGACCCAATGTGTATATCTGAAAGCTGAACAACCTTCTTATTTCCCTTCAAATGTTTCAATGGTATTTCAATCTCTTTCACATTCAAATATAAACTGTTAATAAGTGAATATGCACTTAATACAGTGGTTAATGCAACAATTACAATTCCTGCTATTTCTCCTGGAATTTTAAACAACAATGATATCAACCAGTAAATCGCAATGAATGTCAGAAGGTAGAATGAGATTCCCATCCATGCAGATGCCCCTGTATAGAAAATTCTTGTGGTTGTATTGGAAATAACTCTTTCAATCATAGCAGCTACGGGATACGAAATTACTGCTAGAATCAGTAGCGAATAAAAAATATAACCTGGTTGAATACTGAAAAGAGAAGCAATTCCATAGAAAACGCAGTAGTTAACTGCTAAAAACCCAAAAAAGAACACTGACATGAATCCTGCGAACCTAAGAATTGTCCTCATATTAAACCCCTTTAAAAAAAGTTAGATTATCGAAGTTTCTGATAAAAGTTTTACAAGCGTGTAATCGTACATTTTAGACTTTACAATTTCAGATATGTCACCTAGACGGCGATCACTCACTATAACATTTTCGATCTCCTTGTGAAAATCATCGTATTTGAGTTTCACCCTCACTCCCATTAGCTGACTCACAACTGGGAGGGGAGAGTAAACTTCCTGAATGGCAGGTATCTGGTCCTCAATTTCCCTCTTAACAAGTATGGAAGGAACAATTGGCGGATCATCTAATATTTCCCTTCTTTTATTGTCCAGAATTTCTTCCACAACTTCAACTAGCTTTTTAAGAGCCCTTATATTCTCTCCCCTTTTGAGCCTCCGGGGAATTCTTCCGAGACCCGGCACATATGCATCTGCTCCAGGAATATCATCCAAATCAATTTCAGGGGCCCCTGTAACAACAACAGGTATCTCAATACCTTCAAATAAATGAGTTTTATGTGTTATACATTCTTTGAAACTTCCGAGGGCAAATACAACCAGATCATGTTCTTCTATCAGTTTCTTTTCATCCTCGGAAATCCTTGATATACCCTTACCAGCACCCCTTGAAAGTCCAATCATGTTGTCCTTAGCACCATAACGCCTAAGAAATTCCGATATATCACATGCAGAGTGAGGTAGATGTTGACGTGCAAGAGTTGGAGAAACGATGGCTATCTCAGTGCCAGCCATAGGAGCTATTTTAATTGTTCCAAGAAGTTCTTTAGCCTTTTCTTTGACACTAGGAACATCTTCAATGGGAACCGCTAGAGTGAGAACCAGATCCATCTGGCTAATGTTTTCCTGAAGTACAAAACCCCCAAGATCCTCAATAAGCTCTGTCATCTCCTCGTACTTATAAATTCCACCAGTGTAGGTCAAGGTTTCGTACATAATTTTTTCTCCAAAAGTTTGTATCGTATTTCAGCTCTTTTAAGGGGGTTTTTGGGAGCATTTTTATGTGAAGGCACTTCAACTGCCCTATCCCCCATTGTTATTATTTCGTCTGATAATTCATTCTTAATATAATCCGGGTAAACAAGATAATGATGATTTCCAGATACTAATGTGAATCCAAGATCATTTACTATATCCTTAAGAAAATTTGAGTAAACTTTGACTTTTATTTTTCTATTTACTGATCTGTTAAATCCACTTCCNNCTGATCTGTTAAATTCACTAAAAATGTAGTCCTGAGGATCATATTCAACAACAACAGTCTCAAACATATCCCTAAGCATTTCAACACTATTTTTAATCTGTGTAAATGTATTCAACTTCACTTTAACAGATTTCATAATGGTATTGGTCTCTGATAAAACAACTGCTATGTCTGAATCTGTAGAATCCGGGTCAGAGTTTACATCAAATTCCTTGATACCCGCAAGCTTCAGAACATCCTCACACATAGGGGTAGTAACGATCTTCATCTAACCTCAATATTCTTCTTTAACAGTATATAATTATATTTAATCGGATTTAATACCTCGTTGAATGACTGGAAAAGTTCATGTATTATTATACAATAAGCAAAATATTTCAAATCTTCATGAATTATTCTATTCATAAAGAGTCTACAAAGATTTATATAATAAATTAAACAAATAAAATAATAATAAAACCGTTTTTTGTAGGTTTAAGGAAGTGAATATATTGTTTAGAATGGATCAAAGCCCAAAAACAGCCCCCATTCAGGAAGGGGAAGAATACGAAGTAAAAATTGAAGATGTAGGTAAAGAAGGAGACGGCATTACTCGTGTCGAGGGTTTCGTCGTGTTTGTACCGGATACAAAAGTTGGTGACGAAGTTAAAGTCAAAATAACATCTGTAAGAAGACGTTTTGCCTTTGCTGAAAAGGTTGAATAGATTCCTAAGGATTTTAAGACTTATTTTTTCTTTAATTCTATTTTTGGTGTTGTAATGAATATTTCACTGAGCTTGGATAAATCATATTCTGAAGATGTTGCTATACTGGTAGATGTCCTACGGGCCAGCACCACCATAACAGTTGCAATGGAGAATTTCAGCACCATAATACCAGTGAAAAATATTGAAGAAGCTGAAAAACTTGCTAAAAAATATGATGCTGTTCTGGCAGGTGAAAGGAGAGGTGCAGCTATAGAAGGGTTTGATACTGGAAATTCCCCTGTAGAGATCTCCAAATTCGTGGGAGACGTTCTTGTGATAACCACTAGTAACGGGACCAGAATATTGGAAGGAATAAAAGCAAAAGCCATGATAGGTTCATTTGTAAATGCAAGAGCAGTCGCTAAAATGGCAATGGAACTTGCATACGACCATATAGAAGTTTTGATGGCTGGAGTGGAGGGTAACTTCGCAATAGAAGATTTTTTAGGTGCTGGAGAAATAATAAGATATTTAAAGCATTGCGATCTCGATGAAATGGCTCTTGCATCTTATATGTCTTCACGAGATGAAGACATGGTGAAAAAAGCTGTTAAAAACTCCAGATCCGCTTTTAAACTCGGTGAACTGGGACTTTCAGGTGATGTTGATTTCTGTCTCAGACGAAATATATATGACTCAGTTCCAGCATATGAAAAGGGAAGAATAAAAGGAAATAAATATTAAGTATTTGATCATTGATATTACTGTTAATTATTTTAGTTACATTTCTAATATTTTTTCACGAGTTTTATTAAGATATTAATCTAAAAGTCAAAATTTAAATTAAATAGCGAGGATCATATGGCACCAGAAAATTTAAAGATAATCGGTACAGCCCATGTATCAAAAGAAAGTATTGAAGAGGTTAAGGAAGCAATAATTACGCATCAACCCGATGTTGTGGCTGTCGAATTAGATATAAATCGTTATCAGAATATGATAGCTGAAAAAAATGGACAGAAAAAACAGAATGTTAATATAAGAGATGTCATTAAAAGTGATAAACTTAGCATTTTCCTTGTGAGCATGTTCCTTTCATATCTTCAGAGAAGAATCGGGGACGATTTAGGAGTTAAGCCAGGTTCAGAGATGCTTGCAGCAATAGAAACTGCTGAAGAAATTGGTGCGAAAGTTGCATTGATAGATAGGGACANNTAACACTCAAACGAGCTCTTAACAAGATGACCTTCTTTGAAAAGGCCAAATTGGTATATGGAATATTAGCATCATTTTTCAGCAAAGAAGAAATAGATGATGTTGAAAGTATTAAAGATGGTGACACCCTCAATGAAGTTATGGAATATTTTAAGAAAATGTCACCAAAAGCATATGACGTACTTGTAACAGAAAGGGATGCCTACATGGCACACATGCTCCAGGATATAAACGAGGAAAATGTTGTGGTAGTAGTTGGAGCAGGACACAAAAGGGGAATCTCAGAGTACATGGATCATCCAGAAAAAATTCCCTTAATAGAAGAAGTTTTAACAGTATAGAAATCCAGAATAACAATATTAAAACTCATATTATTCTAAATACCAGCCATAGTTATCTTAATACTTGCATTAGCTTTATTAAAAGGTATAAATATTCAAACCAGCATTTTTTACAATGTAATGCTCACGTCTTTCATTTCTGGGATCCATATTTCAAGGATAATTGAAGCTAAATTAAGGCATATATCCGTGGATGATGCTGTAAAAATCACCAAAGCAGATAGTTTAGGGAATTACTAGTTAACAACCTTTTCAGGATACTTTTAGTTGTGTTAGAGTCAATATTGGAGCTACAATAGTTTATTTCTATCAATCCCCAATGTCATTTATCCGATGTTTTACAAGATCTTTGGATTCTCAAAAACTTTGAACATGCTATAAAATTCATAACGGTTTAATCCTTTTCTACTTCATTCTAAGTTAATTTAAATATTTTTTATGAACTTTCTATTCATTTATGATTTGGTACAGAAATTATTCCGTGATAATATTTCAGAATAAAATTTTAATGATTTCGAAATTTAAGGATAATATATTATAATTA
>PMMY01000170.1 GCA_003162655.1 Methanobacterium sp.
ACTTCTGCAAATGCAACTCCAAATTTAGCACATGGAACCGTGTTGAATATTGCTTCATAAAGGTCTTCAACTGTTTTAATGAAATGGCTCTGGCCTAAGATGATATTACATTCATCTGGAACCTCTAATTTAACTACTTTTATTTTGATGTCCATGAAAAAACTCCATTTTTGTTCTAATGTTTTTTATGATGAACATCCTTTATCTAATTATATTAACTCTAATGATCATTGAAAGGTCAGTTTTTTTTTACAAACTACTTTACATTTGGAGCGATCATTATATATATTAGAAATTTTCATAAATTGTCATTNNGGGTTCAACATGAAAGAGAAAATGAAAGAAATTGCTCAACGTATCTCAGAGTTAAGGGAACTTTCTGAAGTCGATACTGAGGAAATGGCAATCCATCTGAATGTACCTGTAGAAACTTATGTAGGTTATGAAGAGGGAAAAAATGATATTCCTGCAAGTGTACTTTATGAAATTGCCCAGAAATTAAATGTTGATATGGGACTCCTTCTCACTGGAGAAGAAACAAGGATGCACATATTCACAGTTACAAGGAAGGGTAATGGTATAAGGGTTGAAAGGAGGAAACAGTATAAATACGAAAACCTCGCTGAAAAATTCATACACAAAAAGGCAGATNNGCCATTTGTAGTTACTGTCAAACCAAAGATCGAGCAAGGTAAACCAACAACCAACTCACATCCTGGCCAAGAATTCAATTTTGTTATATCTGGATCATTGAAGATATACATACACGATAATGAAATTATTCTTGAAAAAGGAGATTCAATTTTCTTTGATTCATCTTATGAACATGCAATGGAAGCTTTAAATGGTAAAAAAGCTAAATTTCTAGCTATAATCCTTTAGCCAACTAAATTTTAGATTAAGTAGATATTAAAATATTTATTTGGGGGAAAAGGGGAATAAAGGGGTATTTATAATGGCATCGTTATTAAATAAATTCGTTTCAAAAATTGATTTCGAATCATACGAAGACTTTGAAAAAAATTTCAGGATAATAGTTCCTGAAGAATTCAACTTCGCCTATGATGTAGTTGATGAATATGCGGAAAAATATCCCGAGAAAATAGCAATGGTCTGGTGTGATGANNCCAATTTATTCCGAGACTCTGGCATTAAAAAGGGCGAAACTGTAATGCTCACCTTAAAAAGTAGGTATGAATTCTGGTTCTGCCTTCTTGCACTGAACAAGATAGGTGCCATACCCATTCCAGCCACTCACATGCTTAAAGCAAAAGATATAGTCTACAGAATTGAAAGTGCGGATATAAAAATGGTAGTCTGTATAGCCGAAGAACAAGTACCTGAATGCGTTGATGAGGCAGAAAAAGATCTTGGGGCGAGAAATCTCATAAAAGCAGTAGTTGGAGGGGAAAGAAGAAAAGGATGGATAAACTTCCGTGAAGAACTTGAAATCGCATCAGAAGAATTTGAACGTCCTACAGGGGAAGATTCTACCTGCCTTGATGATCCTTCGGTTGTTTACTTTTCATCTGGAACCACCGGACTTCCGAAGATGATACTTCATGACTTCACATATCCTTTGGGACATATTATAACTGCACAGTACTGGCAGAGAGTTGTTGATGATGGTCTACACTACACAGTAGCAGATACTGGTTGGGCTAAATGTTTATGGGGTAAAATATACGGACAATGGATATCTGGAAGTGCTGTATTTGTGTATGATTATGATCGATTTGACGCAGGTAAAATGTTAGATAAAGCATCTAAACATGGTGTAACCACATTCTGTGCACCTCCAACAATTTACAGATTTTTGATAAAGGAAGATTTATCAAAGTACAATTTTTCAACATTGGAGTACGCTGTAACAGCAGGAGAGCCATTAAATCCAGAAGTTTATAATAAATTTTATGAGTTCACTGGATTGAGGTTGATGGAGGGGTTTGGACAGACTGAGACAGTCGTTTGTATAGCCAACTTCCCTTGGATGAAACCAAGGCCAGGGTCAATGGGAAAGCCGGCTCCTGGCTATGATATATTCTTAATGGACAAACATGGAAAAATTTGTGATGTTGGTGAAGAGGGTGAACTGGTTATAAAAACAGTTGATGGGAAACCACCAGGACTCTTCGGGGGATACTACAAAGATCAAATCAAAACTGATGAATCATGGCACGATGGATACTACCATACAGGGGACACAGCTTGGAAGGATGAAGATGGATATCTGTGGTTTGTTGGCAGAAATGACGACATAATTAAGAGCTCGGGATACAGAATAGGTCCTTTCGAAGTTGAAAGTGCTGTTATATCCCATCCTTCGGTCCTTGAATGTGCCATAACTGGCGTTCCTCACCCAATTAGGGGGCAAGTGGTTAAAGCCACCATTGTACTTGCAAAAGGTTACGAACCATCAGAAGAACTAAAGAAGGATATTCAAAACCATGTAAAAAGTGTTACAGCTCCCTACAAATATCCTCGGATAATTGAATTTGTTGATGAACTCCCAAAAACTATCAGCGGCAAAATAAGGCGTATTGAGATAAGGGAAAGGGATGAAGAAGAACAGGGTTAAATTTAGATTATTATTAAATACTCGATAATATTTTGATTTTAAGCTTAAAATAATCTGATTAAGTCAAATAAATCGATTAAATCATCTGTGAACCAAATACTTAGATAAATGTTTTAGATCATCNNGTTAGCATGTAGAAAAGGTGTTTTAAAAATGAGCAGTTCCCTGAACGAAAGAGGATATCACTACGTAGAATACACTGGAAAGGGATGTACTGGCTGTGGGGACTGTTATTATACTTGCCCGGAACCACTTGCAATTGAAGTTCATATACCCAAAAAATCTAAGGATAAAAAAAAGAAAGAGGAGGAGATTGAATGGCAACGCAACTCATTAAAGGAAACACAGCCGTTATAATAGGGGCAATGTACGCAGGATGCGACTGTTATTTTGGATACCCGATAACACCCGCCACAGAAATCCTCCACGAAGCATCCAAATATTTTCCAATGACCGGAAGAAAGTTTGTACAAGCAGAATCAGAAGAAGCGGCCATAAACATGGTTTATGGTGCATCGGCAGCAGGTCATAGGGTTATGACCGCATCATCAGGGCCTGGTATAAGTCTCAAACAGGAGGGAATTTCTTTCCTTGCTGGAGCTGAATTACCATGTGTTATAGTAGATATAATGAGAGCAGGACCTGGATTAGGAAATATTGGACCTGAACAAGCAGATTATACCCAGCTAGTGAAGGGTGGGGGACATGGAAACTACAGGAACATAGTTTTGGCCCCTAATTCAGTTCAAGAAATGTGTGATTTAACCATGAAAGCATTTGAACTTGCAGAAAACTACAGAAATCCAGTTGTGATCTTGGCAGATGGAGTTCTAGGACAGATGGTTGAACCTTTACAATTTCCAGAAGAAGCTGTAAAACCATCTATTGATACATCATGGGCAGTTTGTGGAAACAGCGAAACCAAGAACAATCTTGTAACATCCATATTTTTAGATTTTGACCAGCTAGAAGATTTTAACTATAAACTACAGGATAAATATCAAGAAATAAAGGAAAAAGAAGTTGAATTTGAGGAATATCGGATGGAAGATGCTGAAATAATCCTTGTTTCATATGGAATAAGCAGCAGAATAGCAAGATCAGCAGTTGAAAAGGCAAGAGAGCATGGAATAAAGGCTGGACTCTTCAGACCCAAAACATTATTCCCATTCCCGGAAGATGCTCTTAAAAAGATCGCCGAAGATAGGGAATGTAAGTTCATATCAGTTGAAATGAGCAATGGACAGATGCTCGAAGACATAATTCTTGCTATAGGCTGCATTCGTCCAGTGGAACTGGTAAACAGAATGGGTGGAAACCTTGTAGATGTGGAAAATATCACACAGAAAATAATAGAAGCTGCTGGGGGTGAATAGATGTCAAACAAGGTAAAAAATAACGCAGAAAAGGTTTTAGCAAAACCTAAATCAATTCTCAACGAATTTCCACGAAAAGGAGGAAGCGCCCCTACAGCAACACATTATTGCCCAGGATGTGGACATGGAATACTCCATAAACTTATTGGGGAGGCCGTGGATGAATTAGAAATCCAGGATAGGATGGTTATGACTAGTCCTGTGGGCTGTGCAGTTTTTGCCTACTACTACTTTGATTGTGGTCATGTTCAAGTTGCCCATGGAAGAGCTCCTGCAGTTGGAACGGGAATATCTCGTGCAGAGGATAATGCAGTTGTAATTCTTTACCAGGGAGATGGAGATCTGGCTTCAATAGGATTAAATGAAACTATTCAAGCAGCCAATCGTGGAGAAAAAATGGCAGTTTTCTTCATAAATAATACAGTATACGGAATGACAGGTGGTCAGATGGCACCAACGACGCTGGTTGGGGAGGTAACTGTAACATGTCAGGAAGGACGAGATCCTCGTTTTACTGGATACCCACTTCATATGAGTGAACTTTTAAACAACCTTAAAGCACCTGTTTTCATTGAAAGAGCTTCACTTTCAGACCCATCTCATATTCGAAAAGCTAAAAAAGCTGTTAAAAAGGCTCTAGAAATACAGCGGGATGGAAAAGGATACGCATTTGTAGAACTTCTATCACCATGTCCTACAAATCTCAGGCAGGATGCAGAAGGTTCTGAAAAGTTTTTAAATGAGCAGATGGAAGTTGAATTCCCACTCGCAAACTTCAGGGACAGAACATCGCAGGTTGAACCTCTATGTCGTGGTGAAAGTGATTTTTCAAAGGAATCCCTTGACAAGATATTTGAAGTTGAAGTAGATAGTGCAATGCAAGCAGTTGATGATCCAGATTTCGAAACCAAAGTGATTAAGATATCTGGTTTTGGAGGACAAGGTGTTCTGAGTATGGGACTTATAATAGCCCAGGCAGCATGCAAAGCAAGACGTTATGTTTCGTGGTATCCGTCTTACGGACCAGAACAGCGTGGAGGGACTTCAAACTGTACAGTAGTAATATCAGGAGAAATAATAGGATCTCCTGTTGTACACAGACCTGATATTCTTGTAGCCCTTAACAAACCTTCCCTCGAAGAATTCGCTGGGAGAGTTAAAAAAGATGGTGTTATCCTTTACGATTCTGAAATTGGAGAATTTGAAGCACCTGGAGATGTTAACACAATAATGGTTCCCGCCTTGAAAATTGCCAAGGAACATGGTGTAGGGAAGGCTGCTAATACAGCAATGCTCGGTGTGCTCATGGCAATTTCAACAGAACTCTCAGAGGAAGTTTTCGAGGATGCAGTCAAACAGGCATTTGCAAAAAAACCTAAAATGGTCTCTATTAACCTTAATGTACTTAAATCTGGTCTTGAATGGGCTAAAAACAATTTAAATAATAATAATTGGGAATAATCACCAATTTTTGTTTATTTCTTTTTTTCACTATTTTTTTTTACATATTATGAATTAAAGATCATAATTTTTTAAGATACATGATGATTTTCTGATCAAATAATTTATTGAAGATTAATTATTACCAAAAAAGTTAATTAACTGTTATTCGATAATTGAAGATAAATTAAGTCTTTAATTTATATTATAATATCTTAAATATCTTTAATTGGGGTTTAAAACAAAGTTTAAGTAAAACAAACTATAAAATATATATGAAAAAAGAGTTTTTTGATTATTTTAAGGAGGTTTGAAATGTTAATCGATTCATCAAGAAAGGACGTCAGCATAGTTCTTTGTGGGGAAGCTGGTCAGGGTATTCAAACTGTGGAAACTATACTTGTTAATGCCATAAAAAAAAGTGGTTACAATGTTTTTTCAACCAAAGAATATATGTCCAGAGTTAGAGGTGGTGAAAACTCCACTGAAATTAGGGTATCATCAAATAGAGTGTTTTCATACGTTGATAGAATTGACATACTCCTTGCCTTGAGTGAAGGTGCCATCCCGCATCTTGAAAACCGTATAACCTCTAATACCCTTGTGATGGGTGATGAAAAGCATTTAAAATCTTTTTCTCAAGATAAATATGATCTACTCAATATAAAACTTCTAGAAATGGCTATTGAAATGGGTGGGGCCATATTTTCAAATGTAATAGCAGCAGGTATTATTGCTTGCATTTTAAACGTTCCTAAATCAGTATTTGAAAGTTGCATTAGTGAAATTTTTTCACGTAAAGGTGAAGAAATAGTAAGAAAGGATACAAATGCAGGTATGAAAGGTTATGAAATAGGAAAAGAACTGGTTGACTCGGGAAGAATAGACATACAAATTGAAAAAAATTCAGAAGTTCTTGAAGAGATACTCTTAGATGGAACAGAAGCTGTTGGATTAGGTTGTATTGCTGGAGGCTGTAAATTCATGGCTTCATACCCTATGACACCTTCAACACCATTGCAAGTTTTTATGGCTGCAAATTCTGAGGAATTTGATATGATATTTGAACAGGCCGAAGATGAGATAGCAGCAATCAACATGGCAATAGGAGGATTCTACGCCGGGGCACGTTCAATGGTTGCAACTTCAGGTAGTGGATTTGCACTTATGGAAGAAGCTGTAGGTCTTTCAGGTATGATCGAAACACCTGTAGTAATATACATAGGTCAAAGACCAGGACCTGCAGTTGGACTGCCAACAAGAACTTCACAGGAAGACCTTAATCTAGCGCTCTACTCTGGTCCTGGAGAGTTTCCTAGGATCATATTCGCACCTGGAAATTTTGAAGATGCATTCCGCCTGTCTCAGAAAGCATTTGATCTAGCAGATCACTACCAAACCCCGGTTTTCATACTCTCAGATCAGTACTTTGCTGATGTTTTCTATAATCAACCAACCTTTGATCTGGCTGGTCTTAAAGTTGAAGATCATATAGTGGAGACCAATTCCGACTATAAAAGGTATGAAATAACAGCCGATGGTATATCACCCCGTGGAATACCTGGATTCGGCGATGGACTGGTAGTTGTTGATTCTGATGAACACGATGAAATGGGACATTTAACTGAAGACCTTGATACTAGGATTGGCATGGTTGATAAACGTCTTAGAAAGTTGAAAGAAATCGAAAAGGAAATTGTACCATCTGAACTATTGGGTGGTAAAGAATACAAAACATTGGTAATTGGATGGGGTTCAACCTACGGTGCAATAAAGGAGGCAATGGGCAATCTAAAAAATGATAATATTAGCTTTTTATATTTTAAACAACTATATCCCCTACACCATTCCACAAAAGAATCTCTGACTCAAGCTGAAAAGACCATAATATTCGAAAACAATGCACAGGGACAATTTGCAGATTTAATCAAACTTAAAACAGGATTTGAAGTTGATAAAAAAGTATTGAAATATAATGGCATGCCATTTTCAGTTGAAGAAGTTGAAAAGAGTCTGAAAGAATTTACGGAGGGATAAAAATGGATCCTAAAGTATTTGATGTTGAAGGAGCAGACATTGCTTGGTGTCCTGGTTGTGGAGATTATTCTATACTTAAAACAGTTAAGGAAACATTATCTGAGATGGAAATTAATCCACAGGAACTGGTTTTTGTTTCAGGGATAGGACAAGCGGGTAAATTACCCCACTATCTGAAAGCCAATGTTTTTAACGGACTACATGGCAGATCATTACCTGTTTCAACTGCAATAAAGGCAGTGAATCCCGAGCTCATTGTTATCAATGTGAGTGGTGATGGGTGTACCTATGGTGAGGGAGGAAACCACTTCATACATAACATCCGGAGGAATCCTGATATCACCAATATTGTGCACAACAACATGGTTTACGGATTGACCAAGGGACAAGCTTCTCCAACAAGTCAGAGGGATTACAGTACACCATTACAGATTAAGGGGGTGGTTTTAGAACCATTCAATCCATTGGCCATTGCCATTGCCCTAAATGCATCCTTCGTTGCTAGGGCATTTAGTGGAGATATGAAAGAAACCAAGGAAATCCTAAAGAAAGCTATAAAACATAAAGGATATGCTTTAATCGACATATTTCAACCTTGCGTGACTTTCAACAAGGTGAACACCTTTCAATGGTTCAAAAACAATACATTTTACCTTGATGAATCTCATGATCCTTACAATAGGGATGAAGCATTTAAACGTGCTACAGAATCAGATAAATATCCTTTAGGGATATTTTACATTAACTCAGATAATATAACATTTGAAGAAGGTTTAGATGTATACAAAACAGATAAATCACCCCTTTACAATAGAGATCTTGACATGGAGAAGTTAAAGAAACTCATAGATTCAAAGAAGTGATTTAGTAAATATATTTCATATACTAAGATGATAATTATCTTCAATTGATAGGTCTTAGCAAATTCGAGGGATTAAATTGGGTAAAATAAGAATTCTATCTTGGAATGTCAATGGAATCAGGGCAGTGCATAAAAAAGGGTTTCTTGAATGGTTTAATAAAGAAAAACCAGATATCCTCTGTATTCAAGAAACCAAAGCTACGAGAAAACAGTTTCCAAATGATATAAAATCTTTTGATGGTTACAAGCTGTATATTTCCGAGGCTTCAAAGAAAGGTTACAGTGGAACAGCCACTTACACACGCATAGAACCCTTGAAAGTTGACTATGGATTTGGGGTTAAAAAATTTGATCTCGAGGGAAGAATTATAATTACAGATTACGGAGAATTCATTTTATTCAACATCTACTTTCCCAATGGTAAAATGTCTCCAGAAAGATTACAGTATAAAATGGATTTCTACGATACTTTTCTTGAATATGCTGATAAATTGAAAGACCAGGGGAAGAATATAGTAGTATGTGGAGATGTGAATACTGCCCATAAAGAAATAGATCTAGCACATCCCAAGGAAAACTCTAGGATTTCTGGATTTCTGCCTGTGGAAAGGGAATGGATGGATAAATTTTTCAATCACGGATATATTGATACCTTTAGGGAGTTCAACAAGGAACCTGAACAGTACACATGGTGGAGTTATCGCACCAGGGCCAGAGAGAGAAACGTAGGTTGGAGATTAGATTACTTCTTTGTGAACAAGGAATTCATGGACAGAATTGAGTCTTCGTATATTCTGTATGATGTGATGGGCTCAGATCATTGTCCAGTCGGAATTGACATAAGGATCGAGGATTAGAAAGATCATGATTATTTAGCTTTAAGTTGTTATCACCTTCTCTTATTAGCTAAAAATTTCCTAAATAAATAAATACATCCATTCCATTTTTTGATTTTTAATTTTCAGAGTTTTTATAAAATTTAAATTCAAAACTTAAAAGTTTTAATGAGATGTAATACTAAGATAAATCACCTAATTATTATGCATCTTTTTTGTATAATCGTCGAAAGTTAATTTATAAAAAAAAATTAGAATTGATTCATCAACATTAAGAGGGAATAATATGGGTTATAAAGGATCTTCAAAAAAATTTTTAGATTCATTAGGCATATCAATTGGAGACATCATCAAAATAACAAAAAACGGGATATCTTATAAGGGAATTCTGCTTGATAGGGCTGAAGATCCCGATGATAAACACCTAGTT
>PMMY01000286.1 GCA_003162655.1 Methanobacterium sp.
TATTAGGTTGTTTTTATCTTTCCCTTTTTCCTATAATGAAATCGTCAACCATTTCTCTGGCAATATCGTCCTTATACTGTTCAGGTGGATGCTTCATAGTGTAGGCTGAAATCGATTTTAATTGCCCACCAATACCTCTTTCAATAGCTAATTTACAGCATCTAATGGCATCAATAACGCATCCTGCAGAGTTTGGAGAGTCTTCAACACTTAATCTGAGTTCTATGTTCATAGGAACGTCTCCGAAGGTCTTACCTTCCATTCTTAGGAAGCATATTTTGTTGTCCTTTTGCCAGGTAACGTAGTCACTGGGTCCTATGTGGATATTTTCATCATCAAGCCTCTCAGCAAGAACCGATTGAACAGCTTCAGTTTTGGACTCTTTTTTCGAATCCAGCCTGCTTCGGTTAAGCATGTTCAAAAAGTCTGTGTTGCCCCCAGTATTCAATTGATAAGTGCGTTCGAGTTTTACTCCCCTTTCACGAAATAGATTTGCAAGGGTTCTGTGTGTTATTGTAGCGCCTATTTGTGCTTTAATATCGTCTCCAACAATTGGTATTCCTTTTTCTTCAAATTTGGCAGCCCATTCTGGGTTACTTACAATGAAAACCGGCATGTTGTTTATAAATGCAATACCTGCTTCAAGTGCACACTGTGCATAAAATTTAGTTGCATTTTCAGAACCAACTGGAAGATAATTCAGTAAAACTTCAGCCCCACTTTCTTTTAATATCTTCACCAATTCTACTTGATTATTTTCTTTTTCATCCGAGATTATAAATGTGTAATCGTTCTTGTGATCTGCCATGTGTGGTGCTACACCATCTAATACTTGACCCATTACCACTTTAACACCCATATTTGGTATTTCATTACAGAATACTTGAGTACAGTTAGGTTTTTCAAATATGGCTTCGCTTACATCCTTACCAACTTTTCTCCTATCAATATCAACAGCAGCCACAATATCAATATCAGAAGGAGTATAGCCTCCTATATCCCAATGCATAAGCCCAATAGCTTCCTTTGGATTTTTATCTTTATAATAATGGATTCCTTGTATTAGTGAGCTTGCACAATTACCAATACCGATTATCGCTACTTTTATCTTCTCCAATTACAACACCTTCTAAAACACCGTTATATGACGTTAATTGTGCCATGTTAATTTATTCTAAAATCAATACATAAATCAATTCATAACCTTTTATCTCTTTAAAGAAAGTTTGCTTATAATACTATTAAATGTTTCGATCAAATCCAATTAAATCAGGGAGGATAAAGAAACTGGATATAAATCGTTTATTTCATAAAAGTTCACCATATGGTTCGATTTACTGCACAACTGATTGGAAGCTTATCAAACCAAAATATCCTGCACTTGTTAAAAAACACTCCAAATAACAATTCCAATTGACATCTATATGAATAAGCTATCTCGTGGAGCACCTAGTCCAATACCCAGCGCCGCACCGAGAGTTGCTCCAAAAAGAAGGGGTGATAATAATCCTAAACCGATTATACCATATTTATTCCTGATGTCATAAATTCTACCCTCTTTAACCGATTTTCCACCATAATGCCATTTAATAAACCATTTTCTTAAACGGTCACCAAATATTATCACAAGGAGCGGATATAATTGAACCTGCAGCTGCTGTAATTGCTATTATTAAAGGGTTTAAATCTAGAAAGAGACCTAGAGGAATTCCTATCCCAACTCACTATGCTTGTTATGAAAACTGATTTAATCGTAATTATGTCCATATTTAATCCTTAAACAGTGAGTGATACCTTTAGATAAATATTCATCAATTTAAAGATGTAAATCGATTCATATCAATATTTAATAAATGAAAAAGAAAAAAAAGAAAAAAATTCAAGTGTTCAACCGAGTTTTAGAGTACTTAAAAGGTTGCTGTATGCTGTTTGAGTCTGGTTAAGAGCGTATACCGGGCTAATATATGTAACGACGTAATAAAAGTTATTTTTGTCTATTACAGTATATTTTGTGGCTATGTTGGTTCCGAAACTTCCTACTTGGGTTGCCGTTAGGTTATTGACTTGTGTTGATGCTACCGAAGAGTTAGATGTATTCGTAACTATGCTGGTGGTACTTGGAAGGTTCAATGTACCATTAGCCTTCTGTTGCATTTGAATAATAATATAAGCGGGTTGATTTACTCCATTAGAATCTGCAAAGTTTGCAGTCAACGTTACTTGAGAATATAATGCACTACTACTGAAATTTCCAACAACATTCTCCTGTGACCAGGAGCTGGGATATTCGAATGATACAGTTCCCATTTTGAATGTGTTGTTTCCTGAATAAGCCAATGCTATCACCAAAACAACAAGAACAACCAGTACAATTATGCCTGGTAACAAGTATTGATCTCTATCCATGTATAACCCCCATAAATTTCTATTGATTATATTATTGTTCAATTAGAATTAAATGTTTTTCCACTTTCTGGATTCTAAAATGAAAATTAAACGTTAACTCATAGTAAATCTATTGAAATTTCTTAAAACTTCGATAA
>PMMY01000130.1 GCA_003162655.1 Methanobacterium sp.
TATAAAAAGTCCTTTTACAGAAGTTTGGAGATTTTTATCAACCACTCTACCTATTGCTGCTGTTCCTCCAGGATGAGCACCCCTGATTGGTGTTGATGATATTGATAAAGGTTCCACACCAATAGCCTTTAAAAGTTCAACAGATTTATTGTATCCTTCTTTCAATAAGTTTAAATCCCTTAAAGTAATTTTTTTTTCAATTGTTCCATTTTTATATATCTTTCCATTGGCTTCATCAGCTATTTTAACCATTACTCCCATAACATCACCGGGACCTGGATTAAAACCTTTTTCTTTTATTAATGGTATTAATTGATTTGAGAAATGTGGAGATAGAAAGTACGGACCGAATTCTGATTTAACCCCCATTGGAATTTCATTGTTGAGTTTCACATCCTTCAGATATCCTCCCACTGTAATAAACAGATCTGTGAAGAGGCCCTCCGAAAATCCATCAATAATTCCTGAATTCATTAGTATATTAGGAGTGTTTAAAGCACCAGCAGCAACTACCACAATTTTCGAATGGTAATTAATAATTTCCCCATTTGGATCTGTACCTTCAACACCTTCCACCACTTTTTTATGATGAAGAACATTTGTAACGGTGAAATCAGATATTATTTCAGTATTATTTTCTGTTTTCTTGATATCATTTATAAAATCATTTGCATCCCATTTAGCTCCCTTTGTACATCCAAATATACACAATCCACAGCTATCACACTTTTCAAAGTCAATGAATTTAGGCATTGGTTCCATGAAGTATCCGAGTTTCTCACCCTCTTCAACAACCATTCGTGTTGCAGGTCCCATCATCTCAGCTGGTAGTGATCCAACCTTTAGTTCTCTGCTGGCATCTAAAAGTTCTTCGAAGAGTTCTAGATCGTAACCTTTAAACTGGGCTGTTGCACTATTTTTATAACAGCTTGTACAAGCGTAACATGCATTTGCAAGGGATACTGGTGTTGTTCCACCAAATCCTTCGATATGCATTAGTTCTGCGGGATGATTCAAGAATTCGTACGTGTTATCATCGTCGGTAGAATCATCGATGGTATGAGATAGTCTTGTATTTTTTATATAATTGACTGCAGTTCCATTGGGATGATCAACGCCTTTCTCCAGTACTAATATATTCAGACCTTTATTAAATAGTTCATGTGCAACAGTTGCTCCCCCTGCACCGGTTCCCACAATAATAACGTCGTAGATCATGGTTTTCACATTATAAATTTAATTAAATTTTAAGATAAATAAAAATTGTTTCAGATTTTTAGTAGTTAACAATTGTTATGTCCATGATTAATAAACCTATTGATTTTTTATTTTAATAGAAATTCAATGTTTAATAAATTAAAATTAAAAAGTTTAAATTATTTTATTGATTTGTCTTCGATTACAATATTCATATCCTTTAATCGACTTCTTATTTCATCAGAAAGTTCCCATTCCTTTTTTTCGCGCATTTTGTTTCTAACATCTTTTAATAGTTCAATTAAATCTTCTTCAAGATCATATTCCTTATTATGTTTCATTGAAAAATCAAATCCTAATATAAATCCAAATTCTATTATAAGGGCTTTTAATTTGGTTAGAGAGTTTTTAGAAATATTTAATTTGTTTATATCTCTATTTACATCTCTTATAAGATCAAAGATAGATGAAAAAGCAATAGGAGTGTTAAAATCATTGTCCATAGCATCGAAGAATTCTTCTCTCACTAAAATCAGTTTATCAATGTATTCTTGATCATTTTTCATTGATATCTTAGTATCTTCATCTAATAATTCGTCAATGGTTTCCATTAATTTGTAGATTCTTTTAAGCCCTTTGTGTGATTGATGGAGTATTTCTTGACTGAAGTCTATTGGACTTCTGTAATGTGTTGAAAGTACAAAGAACCTGAAAACTTCAGGGGAGTATTTCTGCAAAAGCTCGTTAATGGTTATGAAATTTCCAAGGGACTTGGACATTTTCTCGCCCTTAACATTCAGAAAGCCTGTATGCATCCAATATTGCACCATTGGTTTTTTACCTGAGGCTGCTTCCATCTGTGCTATTTCTGCCTCGTGGTGTGGGAAAATAAGGTCCAAACCCCCGCCATGTATATCGTACTGTGGTCCGAAGTAGGTTTCTGTTATGGCTGTATCTTCAATATGCCAGCCTGGTCTTCCTGTACCCCATGGTGAATCCCATAGCATTTCCTGATCGTCTGATTCTTTCTCCCTCTTTTTCCAAAGCGCAAAATCCCCATGATTCTTTTTTGAAGTGTCTGGATCTACTCTATGGACATTTAAATCTTCTAGATTACGGTTTGAAAGTTTACCAAAGTCTTCAAATTTGGATTCATCGAAGTAAACACCAGTATCGGTTTCATAGGCATAATCTTTCTTAACTAGGACTTCTATCTGTTTAATAATCTCTGGAATATGTTCTGTTGCCCTTGCATAGATGGTAACATTTTCAACTCCTAAAACCTTCATATCATGAAGGTATTTCTCTTCGTACCTTCTTGCAAGTTCTAAAGGTGATGATCCAAGTTCGGCTGCTCTTTTTAAGATTTTATCATCCAAGTCTGTGATGTTCTGCAAGTAAAAGACGGTAAACCCACTGTACTTCATGTACCTTGCAATAACATCGAAGGATATGTATGTTCTTGCATGGCCTATGTGTGAGTGATCGTAAACAGTTGGACCGCAAACAAANNTTTGAATATTTCCTTCCTGCGAGTCAAGGTGTTGTACAATTTTATCATTGATTCACTATCCCGAATATTGAGTCTTAAATATCATTAAGAAAAATATATGTTTTCTGTGTTGTTGATAATATTTTTTTCAGATTAGTAAATATTACATTAAAATTTTTGGATTACAATTATAGCTTATAAAATTTAAATATAACTTTCTAATTAAATATAAATAAGAATGTAGGCCGAGATTGGGAATTGAACCCAAGTATCGTGGTTTGCAGCCACGCACCTAGCCGCTCGGTCATCTCGGCAAAAACTAACTTCAATTAGATTATTACTATAGCAATATCTAGATTAACAATTGTTATATAAATAGTTTTTGCATAACATCTAAGATCTCTGTACTTCAATTTAAAAAATTAATTCGAGGTAAAAATCAATTACGAAGAATAAGAGGTTATCATAGTAACCACTTACTCTTCTTTATTCAATTTTCTTACCTGCATTTGGGCCTGGCTGGATTGAATATATTTCTTCAATCTTCATTAGTACTGCTGCTTTAGGGGTGAGCTTTGTCATGGCATTTTGACCCCATTCTGTAACTATGTCAAAATACTTTCCAGACTCAAATATTTCAGTTGTTCCTTTAAACTGATACGGGCATTTAGTAGCATCTTTGGTAACCAAAGATATCCTGGGATTTTTTTCAAGGTTCTGGCGTGTTTTATTCATATAGTTATCCGCAATCAGGATGGTATCTTCATCTATAGGCCTAGCAAATCCTATAGGAACAACGTTGGGAATTCCATCGGGACTTGCCGTAGAAAGAAAAACAAGATCTTTTTCCAATGCATCGATCATTTCTTTAGTCATGCTCATTTTATCACCAAAGTTATATAACAATTGTTAAAATATAAATGTTATGGAATGTTAATTTCAAAGACTATCCTGTTTTAATATTTAATCGCACCGTTATACATGATTTTGAAATCAATTAATTCTTTAATTTTGATGGTTGGAAGTAAAAGTATAAATATAATAAAATTATAACAATTGTTATATTTTCATATGGTACATTATTTAATATTTATAACTTTACTATGGATTTAAATTGAACACCACTCGAAAATTAGATCCGTT
>PMMY01000173.1:0-451 GCA_003162655.1 Methanobacterium sp.
TAATTGAAATCCAATAAATAACCGATATGATATTAAGTACTTAAAATAAAAATAGAAATTATTAGGTCTACAGACCTAAATATTTATTAAATAATCTAATTTGATCTTAAACAATTAATCAACGTGACAGTATATGAACTGCAGCTGTTCCACCTGTACCACCAATGTTATGAGTCATACCAACTTCAATACCATTGATCTGTCTTTTACCAGCATCTCCACGCAGTTGCCATACCATCTCAGCTGCCTGCGCAATACCTGTAGCACCTAATGGGTGTCCTCTTGCCTTTAGACCACCAGATGGGTTTACTGGTATTCTGCCATCGAGCTCGGTAATACCATCTTCAATAGCAGGACCGCCCTGTCCTTTTTCAACAAAGCCAAGATCTTCTATGGCTAAAAGACCATTTATACTGAAGCAATCGTGAACTTCTACACCACCAATGTCTTT
>PMMY01000173.1:617-5865 GCA_003162655.1 Methanobacterium sp.
CATATGCCTTTTTGCCATCATTGCATAGAGCGATGGGAAGGTAACTCCCTGTTGTGCCTCCCATTCCTGGTCGGATGCTGTTGCGATTGCCGGTGTTGGATCTACAACATCTGTCATTTTTTCAACACCTGCAGAAATAACAATATCATGGTAGCCTGATGCAACTGCCATGATACCATTTCTTAATGCCAGACCTCCTGATGCACAAGCTGCTTCAATCCTTGCACAGGGTATGGGCGTTAAACCTGCATGGTCAGCTATTAATGATGCTATATGTTCCTGTTCAACGAAAAGACCTGCTGACATGTTTCCAACATACATGGCCTCGAGTTCGTCTCCCTCGATGTTTGCATCTCTGATTGCATTCATTCCAGCTTCTGTTATCATGTCCCTAAATGACACGTCCCAGAGCTCTCCGAATTTAGTTTGTGAGACTCCTATAATTGCAACATCTNNGCCATTCTGATTTTTCCCTTGTACTTGGCATAAACTGCGTAGTCAACATAACTCTTGTTACTAACCATATCCATAACCTTTGGAGCCATATCTTGTACATTTTCTATACGGTCGTTTACAGTAATGCTGAATGCGTCGCTACCTGCACCTGAACCGTATGAAACTGCCATGATCCTGTCTCCTGGTTTTGCAATGTCCAGTACAGCAGCAAGTCCTAATGGTGTTGCCCCGGAGTAGGTGTTTCCAATTACAGGTGTTAATAATCCTGTTTTGTACTGTTCCTCTCTAAATCCGAGTTTCTTAGCCGCCCTTATATAGAATTTACCGTTTGGCTGATGGAAAATAACATGATCATAATCTGATGCTTCTGTTCCTATTTTATCAAAAAGTCCCTTTGCACCTGAAAGTACATGTTTGAAGAAAGCTGGTTCCCCTGTGAATCTCCCACCATGTTTTGGGTAGGGTTTTCCTTCCCTTCTGTAGAAGTCGGGAGTGTCAGATGTAAAACTGTAAGTTCCCTCAAAATCTGCTATGGTGTTATCCTTTCCAATAACGTATGCTGCGCCTCCTGCTGATGCTGTGTATTCTAGTGCATCTCCTGGAGCTCCCTGTGCTGTATCAGATCCTATAGCGAGTCCGTATTCAATTATTCCTGAATCTACCAGCCCCATACAAATTTGCATGCCTGCTGTTCCAGCTTTACAAGCAAATTCAAGGTCAGCGGCTGTCATTTCAGGTGCTGCTTGAACAGCCTCTGCAACTATTGTTGCTGTTGGTTTAACTGCATATGGGTGTGATTCTGAACCCACGTATACTGCACCTATTTTTTGAGGATCGATCATAGCTCTTTTAAGTGAATTTCTTGCAGCTTCAACCGAAATTGTTGCTGTATCCTCATCAGGACCTGGTACAGATTTTTCCTGTACAATCAGTCCCCTTGATATTGCATTGGGATCATCGCCCCAAACTTTTGCTATTTCCTCTACTTTTATCCTGTATGAAGGTACGTAAACTCCATATCCTACTATTCCTGCCATTATATATCACAACCGTCGTAATCTTAATGATAAACTAATATTTTTATAGTTGTATCTTATTATTCACATTAACCTATTATTAACTTATTATATACTATATAAATGCTTATATGAAATAATCTATTCGTACATTTAAAAGAAATACAGTAATATGTAATTATTCTACATGCTTATAAACTTTGGTATGCATAGTAATGAGTAAAAAACCCTTAAAAAACCTAAAAATCTGAATTTAATCTTGTTAATGTATTATCAATCGTGACTAATAATGTTTTGATAAATTAAACCGTTTATTACATTTAAAATATTTAGTTTAAATCGGTGATCCTATGTTGGTAAATACAAAGGAATCTGTAAGAAAGATGATCTGGGAGAAGATGGAAAAAGATGGAATCTCAAGATCAAATAGTTTTGACAGAATACCCGAGTTCCATGGTTCAGGAAAGGCTGCTGATTTATTAAAAAACTCCAGAGAATGGAAAAATGCTTTTACAATATTTGTTAGTCCTGATACTGCTCAAAGAAAGGTTAGAAAAAATGCATTTTGTGACGGTAAGGATTTGATCATGCCATCTCCAAAACTATCAGATGGATACATTCTTCTTGAAGTCTCCCATACCGAGGGGAATGAAAATGACGCTTCAACCATTAAAGGGGCTTTTAAATATGGTAGGAGGGTTGAAAAATTTCCAATGGTTGATATGGTTGTAGAGGGCTCTGTTGCAGTTGATAAGTATGGTGGGAGGCTGGGTAAAGGAGGTGGATATGGTGACATGGAAATATCATGTCTTGAGTATCAGAAAGTAATTGGACTTAAAACACCCATTGTAAGTACAGTTCATGAGATCCAGATATTAGAGAGGGTTCCATTAGAATCCCATGACAAAAAAATAAATATGATTGTAACACCAGATAGGATTTTGAGAATAGATTAAAACAAAAACATTGAAAACATGGTATCATACTCTAATCAAACCTAAATCAGGATTTACTTTCTTTTTATATCTAAAAATAATTATCCCCTATTTTTGAAATAAAAGATAATTAAATATAAAAAGTGAAGATTTTCACCAGTATCCTTCTGTGAATCTGATTCTAACCCAATCCTTTCCTCTGCTGGTAAGGTATCCTCCCAGGGCTGTGAGATATAAGATTATTGGATAGATAATCAACCTTTCTGATCCACCCTTACCGAACACATCCAGTGGGTTGGTGGGCCCTATACCATAAATAAATGGTGATACTATGGTTATTAGTGCTATTAATCCTAATATAAATGATATGATGATCATTGGGATATTTATGCCGAGCCTGTAACTGAAAAAGAGCGCTAAAATTCCCGATATGAAGGCTAAGAATGCGAAGGTTAAATGGATTGAATGGGTGTATTCTGGGAATATCCCTAATGCTGCGATACAAAAGCCAAAAACAGCAAGACATGATGAGAAAAGACGACAACCTCCACTTTTGAGGATTAAATAAACTGATGCCAATAGTAAAATTCCTAAGATTATATTGCTTACGTTGAATATAATTGCGGCTGGTTCCCCCAATGGCAATGAACCTCCAAGATCGCTTAAACTATTAATAGCAATGCTGTAACCTGGAAATAATGATTCTGCCATATTTACAGCCAAAAGATATTGCACACATGCTATAACCAATAAAATTCCAGCAAATTTATAGTACTCTTTTTCTGGTTTAAAAATGCTTCCTCTTTGAAATTTCATTACAATTCACTCCCAAACAATTATAATTATCTAAAATAATTAATTTTATTATATATTAAATCTTTAAAGAGAGCCAATTATTCTATTTATGTCCAGTTTATCAACGTCTTCCACGCCACTCATACCGTACTTTTTGAAGAGAACTTCCATTTCATACGAGTCCAGAACTTCATAAAACTCTTTTAATTTTTCACCGTCAATATCTAGTTTTGACTCTTCAAATTCCATTATGCATGTTTTAAGGATCTCCTCGGAATCTTCATTATTTACTAATTCGGTTAATATCCCAGTTTCATCTTTAAATGATGGTTTGAAGTCCANNTGCTCTTCAAGTTCCTCTAATTCATCTCTTTTTAACTTCATAATATTAACTCATGAATTTTCTCTGCATGGATAGATGCAATGGTTAATCTAATATTTATTATGAGATGATTATCAATATATATAATTCTAAGTTAAAGGATATTAATGTTTAAAAAGTTTTAAATGATTATTATGGGGGTGTATGTTTGGAATGTGAGTACTGCAAGAAGCTTGAGAAATATAACTTTGGAGATTTAATTTTTAAAACCAAACACTGGATTGTCTACTTGGCACCACAACAAAGCAACATTGGAACATGTGTGGTTGCTTTGAATAGACATGCAGAAGATTTATCTAGCCTGACACATGATGAATGGCTTGAATTTGGTGAACTAGTTTGTAAACTTGAATTTTCGGTTAAACAATGCTTCGATGTTACAATGTACAACTGGGGATCGCTTATGAACGCATCCTACCTTGAAGAACCTCCTGACCCCCATGTTCACTGGCACTTCATACCGAGATACAACCATGAAGTAGAATTTGATGGACTAGTCTTTGAAGATCCCTATTTCGGCACCATGAAGCCCAGACCATTTAGAGCTCTACCCGATCNNGCCGAAGCAAGATCATCGAAATAATCAAGACAAATATACCGGATAAAGAATATTCAATCCCATAAATCAGTGCAGAAATAATTTTAAAACTGAATAAGATAAAAAGTATAATATATAAAAATTAATTTAACAAACTCAATGGTTTATTTAGAACAGACAGAAGCGAGTCGTTTTTTACTCCAGATCTTCAAGTCTCATTCTAAATTCCTTTCTATGCCTTTTTTCTTCGTCTAATATGTGTTTTAACACACCTACAACTTCATCGTCGTCTATAATATCAATTTGATGGTTATATCTTTCTATTCCATCACTTTCTAATTGTATTTGACGTTTAAGCATGCTTTTGAGGTCATCATTTCCAAAGTCAAGTTCATTATGTTCCATTGTTGGCTTTCCACCTGNNGCCAACCACCACATATGCCTCATCTCATCAACAGATATTGCCTCTGTAACTCTGCTGGGGTCGCATTCCACCATAATAAACGAGTTATAAACATAGATCATTGAGGCTTCAAGTTCCCTAAGAAAATCTTCGTTCAAGAATTTTATTATTTCATCAGTATCCAAAATTTCCTCCTCCTTCCAAATATTAATAAGAATATAAAAATTTTTTACAAAAATTATTTGCGATTAATATTATATTTGTACAAGAATTAATATTTTTGGAAATTCACATATTACCTGATATCTTTCATTGAATAAAAAATATATGTGAATTTCATTAATTAACTTATTAAAACAATTTAATCATTTAAACAGCAATTTTATCCCTTTTTCTATAGGCTAATCCCTGAAATATGGCTATAAGTTCACCATCATCATTACAAATATTTACTGTGTAGGTGGCTATCTTTGGGTTTAAAGAGATTTCATTTGCAACGGCAGTTAATGTACCTTTTGTTGAAGCTTTCATAAATGATATGCTTACGTTAATGGCAACTGTTACTCTTCCATGGGAATTGGCTGCAACAGCAAATGCGAAGTCTGCGAGCGTGAATATAGCTCCGCCATGAACAGTGTCAATCCCGTTGAGGTGTTCCTCCCTAATTTCCATCCTTGCAACTGCTTTTCCCATTGATACTTCAACTAGTTCAATTCCAAGATA
>PMMY01000012.1 GCA_003162655.1 Methanobacterium sp.
GTGAAGACCATCCTTTCCCATTAATTTTTGACTTCCATATTATATTCAAAGAATCGTTCCATATAGTAGGAGCATTCTGATCCATTGAGATGCCGTCAAGGTTGGATCCTCTGAAATGAGTCCAGTTGACCTGCTGGGCGACTAAAGCAATCTGGCAACCGATTAACAGGAATCCAGTTAAGATAAAAATATTAAATTTTCTCATGTTATTGAAGCTATCTGGTCTTTTACATTGTCGGGTTCAAAAACTTTTTTCCACGNNGTGCTTTATTGGCCGCGTCAGAGAAAACTGCTCCCGGCAATTCATTAAATAGTACTGCCAGCTGAATACGCAGATGTCCAAGAAGAAAGTCGCGAGCCGCCTCAGCAGGAACGCCTCTTTTTATTACTTCCTCGAGGCCTTCACGGATGACATAAATACATGTTGAGGCGAGAGTTTCGACAAGTGCCGGTTCCAGTAATCCCATCTGCTCAACTGTAATATTATGAGACCGTAATACTGGTGCATAAAAAGTACAGGCCAATTCTTCGCCTTTGAGATAATCTGCCGATTTTCCCCGCATCAGTGAGCAGACAATTGATTGTTTGGCTGCAACACCTCCGAAATGATCTTTCATATTTNNACTACCGGCTCCCAGGTTGAAACAGATGGATGGGTAGGATGTGTTATAAAGTAAGCTATATCTGTGCGGGCAAATAGTTTTCCTGCGAGTGCGGCAGCAGGATCAAGTGTCACTGCAAGTGCTCCTTTCTTCATCTTTGGGATATATATCTCAGTAACTTTACCCAATGCTACATCCGGAACTGCATAAATTACCGCATCTGCCTGGGAGACCACACTTTCTGCATCTGTAACAAAAATACCTTTTTCTTTCAGTTTTTCAATACCAATCGGACTAACTTCCACATAGTATACATCATACTTCGAATTTCTCAGGTTATGAGTAAGACGCATCCCCATCTTGCCCCCTGCACCAATAAGTACTACTTTTAGTTTCATATTCTATTGATTTAATAAAGATTTTATTTCCTGTTCAAAAAAATTTGTCCATGTGAATCATCTTCCCTGATTTTGCAGATTCATAGGAGGCCCAGATAAGACGGACGGTTTCAAAATTATCGTTGGCTGTATTTTCGGCTTTCCCTTTTCCAGAAATATCATCCAGAATATTCTTATTTATATGAATTCCGCTTTCGTGGTTGACAATATAATCCGGTTCAGCCCAGGAGTATGAAGGAAATTTTACAATCTCAGATATTGTTCCCTGCCTGGTTGTAGTTCTAATTTCAAACTTTGGTCCAAGAAAAACAGATCCTTTTTCTCCCTCGACAAGGATATTCAGGGTTGANNATACCTGCACACATCAAGAACATGAGATCCCATATCAGTAAGAATAAAATGGTCCAGTTCTTTAAGGAAGGGCTGATTGTCAAAAACAGGAAATCCTGAAAGAAACGAAACCCGTGCTTTAAATGGTTTTCCAATAACTCCTGAATCGACTATCTCTTTGAATCTTCTGACCGGTGCTTGCCATCTGTAGTTTTCATGCACATAAAGCTTTGCCCCGGCTTCAGCGCATGCAGCTACCATACTTTTTGCAGTCTCAAAATCAGGAGCCATCGGTTTCTGACAGATTATGTGTTTAATTCCATGATTTAATGCCATCTCCACAAAAAAAGCATGGGTATCAACATCTGTAATTATATCAACAAAATCCAGATTTTCTTTTTCAAACATATCCACAGGATTGTCATAGACCCTGGCAACGCCGAAATAATCAGCAAGCTTTTGCGCCTTCGATAAGGTACGGTTATAGACAGCTACCAATTCAGCTCCGTCAAGTTCGCTCCAGGCGCCAATCTGGAATTTTGACCAGAATCCGCAACCCAGTACTGCAAATTTCAATTTTCCCATTGGTATATTTTTTATTGTAAAGTTATCTTCAATGCAATGTCTTCTGAAAAGTCCGGACTGGTAAGTGTAATAGTCCCTCCGGAATGTTTCAGTGTTTCAGATTTTAAAGTATNNCCAGTATTTATATATATCGCATATTGCTTTCCGGGTTCGGAGAGAGCCCTGGCAAAACTGCCCCGGGCTAGAACGATAGTACTGTGATCCGGTTTCATTTTTACAAAGTCAAATGATTGAATGAAATCTGAGAGTACTTTAAATTGTTTACGAAGTTCCGGACTTCCTCCGCCAGGTGCTTTGTTAACAGCGGTACCATCCTCTTTTCCAATGGCAAAGGAATAATCGAGATTGTTAAACAGGCCACCACCTGCAATAATAAATTTCCAGGCTTGCTTGCGGTAAGTAGCGTCAGCGTGTCCGGCAAAACCTGATTCATCAAATGCAATTACCTTAAGATGCCCGTAGTTCTTCTCAACTGCAATCGGATATNNTATGCATAATGACAATTCATTATCGAGATATCAGGATCTGTCTCTGTAACAGGGTAATAGAAATTACTGAAGTTCTGTGCTATTAAATGTTTGTTCTTTAATTTCATCTCTTCATCAACAATAACTGACTCTATTTTTTTCTGCCAGTCAAGTGATGGTTTGTCAGCAATATCTATTCTTTTTTGCCATTCGGCTCCGTCAAGTTTAAAATCTTCATTATTGAAAAATTCTTTATCAGGCTGAATACTGACTGTGTGGTCCGACCATGGTTCATTCTGAATCTCGAATATTACATTATCAAATTCATTAAGATCAT
>PMMY01000088.1 GCA_003162655.1 Methanobacterium sp.
TAAATCGGGATAAATTCCACTTATTAACAAAACGCAACTTGCTCCAGCTAATTTGGCCTGGTATATCTGATACTCATGAATTATAAAGTCTTTTCTAATAATTGGAAGTTTTGTTATGTTGCAAGCTGATCTGAGGTTATCCATACTTCCCTTAAAATATTTTTCTTCTGTAAGTATTGAAACTGCTGAAGTACCTGATTGTTCAAAAACTTTTAATGCATCTTCAAGACTTGAATTTGATATATTACCCATTGATGGTGAGGAGGTTTTAAATTCGCAGATGACCGCCACATCATAGTCATGATCCAGTGATTTCCTGAAATTTTTAATATCGTTTTCAGAAAATATAACCTTTGATTTAGAATTGGATCTCTTTGATGCTTCAATCTCATCTTTAAGTATATTTAAAGGAGTTAATTCTTTTTCTCTATGGAGATCTTTCCTTGTCTCCATTATTATTTCCGATAGTTCAACTTTGCTATTTTGATGATTCATAGACTGATCTCCAAGAAGTTTTCTAATATTCTTATTCCATGAGATGTCCCAACAGATTCCGGATGGAATTGAAGTCCAAAAATNNTGCAGATTAGTGAATGATACCTTGCAGCGGGTAAGGGATTTTCTACCCCACTGAAAATTCCTTCTTCATTATGGTATATGCTGCTCTGTTTACCGTGAACCGGTTCATTACGCACAATTTCACCGCCGAAGGCCATGAAGATTCCCTGGTGTCCTAGACATACCCCCAAGATTGGAATTTCGGATCCGAGTTCCTTTATAACTTGCATGGATATTCCAAAGTCTCTAATGTTTTCNNTGATCCACGGTTATTTCATCGTTTCTTTTAACCAATATATGGGGATAAATCTCTCCTACCATCTGATATAAGTTGTAGGTAAAAGAATCGTAGTTGTCGATAATAATTATCATTTAGTACCCCCTGTAAGGCCATTTTTATCGTTACTGAATTTATTAACTTCTTTAAGTGCACTTAGAAGAGCTCCAGCTTTATTTTCACTCTCATAATATTCATCTTCAGGTACTGAATCGTGAACTATACCTGCTCCGGCTTGTATCTTGGCTTTGTTACCATTGCATACCATAGTTCGAATGGTGATTGCAAAATCTGCATTTCCATTTAAAGAGAAGTAACCTACTGCTCCTGCGTAAGGCCCTCGGGGTTTTTTCTCTAATTCATTTATAATTTCCATGGCTCTTATTTTCGGTGCACCGCTTAATGTACCCGCTGGAAACATTGCTTCAAAAGCATCAACGGCTGTTTTATCACTTCGAAGCCTTCCCTGAACTCTTGATACAATATGCTGTACATGTGAAAATTTTTTCACATCCATGTATTCCGGGACTGTTACTGTTCCAAATTCACTGACCTTTCCCACATCATTTCTAGCAAGGTCAACTAGCATTAAATGTTCTGCCCTTTCCTTTTTATCTTCCAAAAGTTCTTTCATGAGTTTTTTATCTTCACCCGGAGTTTTTCCTCTTTTATTTGTTCCTGCAATAGGAAAGGTTTCAACCATCCTATTTTCGACTCTTACAAGCATTTCCGGACTTGAACCAATTATTTCATGTTCTCCAAGTTTTAAATGGTACATGTAGGGAGATGGGTTTATTTTTCGAAGATTTTCATAAAATGAGAGCTTATTACCCTTTAATTTGTATTCTTTGGCGTTTGAAATAACATCCTGAAATATTTCACCGGCCTTTATCCTTTCCTTTACTTCTAAAACCATATTTTCATATTCTTGTTTTGAGAAATAGTGGTTTTTTTCTTTGTATTCAATGCCTTCGATCTCATGTTTTTCCCTTGAGATGTGCTCTATTTCTTCGAGCCTGTTCTCACCCAGTGTGACGTATTCACATTTGTTACGGATTTTATCAAATATTATTCCATCTAGAAACAGTCCAAACTCAAAGTCAGGCTCATTACCAAGTTTAAGCTGGATGGGTTGGAAGTATCTTGCAGCCTCATAGGATACATATCCCACTAAACCGCCCCTGAATCCTTTTTTTCCGCTGGAATGTGATGTGAGTTTTCTGATCTCGTCAAAGGGATTTCTAACTTCAATTTCCTCTTTTTCTCCATCCCTTTCTATCTCGAGCAAGTTATTCTTTGCCCTTAGAATGGCTGCAGGTTTAAATCCTAAAACTGAGAATCTTGCAAGTCCACTGTCGCTTTCCATTGATTCTAATAGAAAAGTACTGGAGTAATTTGAGTATAAATTTTTAAATAATTCAAAAGGAGAATTTATTTTTAGATCGGTACTTTTAGGATCGTTTAATTTTATATTGTATTCGCCAAAAACATTCACTGCCGTTCATAATTGTCACCTAATATTTGAATAAATTATTCTTACAAATACAATACTTTAAAGTACTATTTAAAGCTTTAGAGTACAGATGTGTACATAGATTTATATACTTGTATTCTAATAGTAGTAGATTGTGAGATCATGTGGGACAGAATAAAACATAAATTCGAAAAATTTCCTGCACGGATGGCCGTTGCAAGGAAGATTGTTGAACTTGGGCTTCGGGTAGGAGAAACAGGCAAAATATACTGTGATAATGTAGAGATTAGCGATGTAGCTCTTGCAAGGTCGGTAGGAGTTGACAGAAGAACCATAAAATCAACTGTAGATGTGATACTCGCAGATCCTCAGCTTTCTGGCGTTTTTCAAAATATATTTCCAGCCGGTACCCTCCTAAAAAATGTAGCTAAAAATCTTGGATTCGGTGTTGTTGAAATTGAGGCCGAAGCTGGGAATGCCGGGATACTAGCTAGATCGACCGAATTGATATCCCTAGAAGGTATAAATATAAGACAGGCCCATGCTGGAGATCCAGAGCTTGAAGAAAACCCTAAACTTACCCTAATAACTGAAAAACCTATTCAAGGAGAATTAATAACTGAATTTTTAAATATTCCAGGAGTGAAAAGGGTTTCAATCTATTAGTAAAATAAGATGATTAAATGCTAAACTTAGAATAAAATAGTAAAAAAATCAGGATAAATTCTCTAACTCATTATCCTCTTCATCGAGAACTTTTAAGAGCTCATCCCATGCTTCAAGAGATTCTTTAGCTTCCTTATCTGTTAAAACTTCTATAGCATAACCTGAATGTACCAGAACGTAAGTACCTACTTCTAAGTCTCCAACTAAATCTAATTTGGCCTGCTGCCTTACTCCTCCAAAGTCAACCGTAGCCACTTTGTCTGTGATATCAATTATTTGTGCTGGTGCTGCAATACACATATCAATTACCTCTGTTACTTGATACTCAAAAATTCATATAATTTGATTATTCTTTATTTTAAATCGAAGGTTAAGAATACTTTGTAATATTTTAAACATAGACTTAATTTAATAGTTTTATTATGTGCTTTAACCATATAAACAATATGTTCTGGAGGAAATTATTATGAACTTGATAATTGTAGGTGGTGGATCAGCAGGTAGAACAGCTTCGATAGAAGCAGCACAAATTGGTGAAAACGTTACCCTAATAGAGATGGATAAAATCGGAGGAAAATGTCTTAATACTGGATGTATGGTCATTTGTGGTTTAAACGACGTTGCTAGATTCTCAAAAAATGCCCAAAAATTCAATCAGATTGGAATCACCAATGTCAACCCCAAAATAGACTTTGAAAAGGTAGCAGAAGGAATTAAAAATACAACCGCTAAGATAAGGGGGGTTATTACTTCTGAAACAATAAAAGCTGGAGTTAATATTGTTAGAGGTAATGCTAAAATTGCACAAGGATTTGTAACCGTAGATGGTAAAGATTATCCCTACGACAAGCTGATAATAGCCACAGGATCACATGCATTTATTCCACCATTAAAGGGTGTAGAATATGCTAAAACATATAAAGATATGTTGGATTATAAAGAAGTCCCAGAAAAGATGATCATAGTAGGAAGCGGGACAATAGCAACTGAATTAGCAGGTGTATTCTCCTTAATGGGCACTGAAGTCCTTATACTCTGCAGGAGCACTTTTTTAAAGGATGTTGAACCAGATATTAGGAATTATATCAAAGAGAAACTCCTTAAAGATGTTGAAATCCTTGAAAACATTCCTGTAACAGAGATTTACCCTGATGGAGTATTAACAAAATCAGGACGCTTTACTGGTGAGGTAATTCTCGCAGTAGGCATGAATCCGAACTCAGAACTTGCGAAGGATCTAGTAGAATTAGGGGGAAAAGGGGAAATAATTGTAAACAAAAGGATGGAAACCAGCCACAAAGATATCTACGCAGCTGGAGATGTTGTTGGCGGTATCGGAACAACTCCAGTGGCTAGGATGGAAGGTGTAGTTGCAGCTCGTAATGCTTGTGGAATTGCAACAGAAGTGGATTACAGCTTCATACCATCGTCAATATCACTTTATTATGATGTAAGTTTTATAAAAACAAGTGAAGAAGGGATTAATGGACAAATACCAGGTTCAGCAGGTCCAGGAGCATTTTGGAACGTTCTTGATCGTGAAACAGGATTTACTAAAGCCCTTGTAGACGAAAATGGTGAAATTAAAGGTGTTTCTTCAATATCCCCATCTGCCCGTTCCGTAATTGCCTACATGTCCAAATTTATGAGGGATGGTTATAAAACCTATGATTTCGATAATTTCGTTGAAGCTCATCCCTCCACCGATGCAGTTTATAAACTAATGAGGTTCTTCTCAAAGTTTGGATAAAATAGAATCTAGCATAATTATGACATTTTAGGTGATGAAATGAATAAAAAAGAATCTTTTAATAATAAATCTTCAATTAAACCATTCTCTGAAGTTACCAGATTCCACGGCCATACTTGTCCAGGTTCAGCCATAGGATACAAAGCTGTTGAAGCGGGATTAAAAGAGCTTAAATCAAGTATGTCTGAAGATGAGGAGATTGTTGCTGTTGTTGAAAACGATAGCTGCGCAGTTGATGCTGTGCAGGTACTTACTGGTTGTACGTTTGGTAAGGGAAATTTGATATTTAAGGATCATGGAAAACAGGTTTACACTTTCATTAACAGAAATTCTAAGGATGCTGTAAGGNNGTATCATTAAACGATTCATTTAGTGTTGATACGCTGGCACCTCAACTAGGCAAACTTCGGGCTCTTGTAAATTCTGGAGTAGCAACCGAACTTGAAAAGGATGATTTAAAACAGATGACTGTAGAAGTTTCAGAAGAGATCCGTGATATTCCATACAATAAAATGTTCCATATAGAACATGTAGAAATAGATCTGCCTGAGAAAGCCAAAATATATGAATCTGTTAAATGTTCAGAATGTGGTGAAATGGTTTCAGAACATCGATCTAGAGTTAGAAATGGAAAAATAATATGTATACCCTGCTTAGGAGAAGTTAATAAATAATATTTCATACATACATATGTTTTAAATAAATTTTTATATTATTTCTAAATTGTAAAATCATAACAGATTTAAAAATAAACTACTAATTCTGTTTTGCACGGATACATATTATCTTTGCAATCTTGTCAGATGATTTTAGAACATCTTCACCGTATTTTACAGCACATTGATTCATTCTGTCCATATTTGAGAATGCACATTCGATTGTATCTTCCAAATTTTCTAGTTCACTTTCGAGTACTGCTCCTTTAAAAACTGCAGCAAGGTTATGATAACGACCGTATTTAACCCCAAGAAGTGCAACAACTGGAATTCCCCATGCCATAGCCTCGTGTATCATCATTCCATCATCTGTAACTACTGCAAGNNCCAGTCTATATACCCAAGGTAAATTAGATTAGAATTCTCAAAATACTTCATGTACTCTTCTTCAAGTGGATCGCCAACAACTAGAATGTTAGCGTTTGTCCTTCCCTTACCAAGATTAGATGCTGCAATTGCCATCTTTTCAAAGAGCGTTGATCCTGATGATAGGAGTATGGTTTTAATATTTCTATCATATGCCTCTGGCATGTGCTTGAGGGCATTATCCCTGTCACCAACTATTATTTCTGGATTTACAGGAGAATATGCCTTATGAATATTTTTATCCTTCAAATCCAACTGGAAAAGATCAGATTCAGGAAGCACAATTGTTGTTGTTATTTTTGTACATACCTTTGCATCGGCAGGTGTTATCAAAACACCAACAGACTTTATGTGGGCAAGTTTGGCTGCAAGACATCCTACAACAGCCCCTCCACCAATAACCCCAATAACAATGTCTGGACGGATCTTCCTACATAATCTCGCTGTTTCAATTGCAGCCTTAGTCGTCTTTAAACCTGCGTTTATAAGTGTCTTTTTGGTTGCAGCATGTCCCCCTGCTTGAGGAATACTGGTTTTATACCATTCAATTCCATTCTTTTTAAAGAATAAACCCGGTGCGTCGTGATCTAGTACAAATTCACACTCAAATCCATACTTTGACAACGCTTTTGCAATATTGAGCGCTGTAACAGCATCTCCTCCTATTCCTCTACCTGTAACAACGAATAATGCCTTCATATAATCACCTTTAAGTATAATTGTGTAATTTTCTTAATTAAAACTTTGATAACAGATTTTTAATAATCTCAAATTAACCATTTTATTAAAGTGAGTTGTGCTTACTTAATAAAATTTCACTATCNNNNACATCACCCATCTATCTGCAAATTTGGGGGCTACAACATTTTTTCGCCATGGTTTAGATAAGAGATTGATACTGCTCTTCGGAGTTCCAAGTATATTTATTACGATTATTGGGGCGTATATGGTAACATACGTTCCTCAAAATATTTTGATCATCATTTTAGGAATCTTTCTTTTAAATTTCTCATTTTGTTTTTAAANNGACTTGACCAGAATTCCCATCTATTTAACTAATAATCTCCTAGAACCCCAGTATTATATTTATATACCCATACTGGTTGTTTTAGGCATCATAGGTTCTTATATTGGTAAAAGAATTGTTGTTTTCATTCCACAGGATGCATTCAAAAAGGTTGTTCTGGTTGCTATTGGATTTGCAAGCTTGGTGTTGATCTTGGGAGGTCTTAAAATTATTTAATATTTAATGGTATTGATAACTTTTACAAATAACTCCTATAAGTTTTAATATCAAC
>PMMY01000024.1 GCA_003162655.1 Methanobacterium sp.
AAAAATCCTTGAAAAACTGGTAACGCTGGGGGAAAATAGTTTAGGTCATGAAAACATTTACGTTGTTATCCAGAATGAGTCTGTTATAGGTGTCCTTCTATATTCTTTGGGGAATCATCATAAATTAGTAGAGGAATTGAAGTTTCATTTTAAAAATTTAAATATTGTTGATGCTTTTCGATTTTTACTTATAGAACTAAAAGATAGTTTGATTTTGTCTCATCTTAAAAAATGTGATTTTTACTTTGCTGGTATTTCAGTGGATGAAGAATTTAGAAGGCAAGGAGTGGGTAGTTTGATACTACACCAAGGAATAAGTATAGCACGGAAAATTGGCTGTAAAAGGATTGTCTTGGATGTTGCTCTTGACAATTTAGGCGCTAAAAGACTGTATGAAAAAACTGGATTTAAAATTTTTGATGAAAGAAGCTATCCTTGGTTTGGCGGTAGAATAGGGATGTATAATATGGAATTCCAGCTTTAAATTGAAAGATTGCATTATTACACTATTAATATATGATAATCATTTTTAGTTCAGGTTTCTCATAAAGGTATTATCTCTAATTACTCTTGATATCAATCTATCAACGAAAATGTTGATACCCTCTATTCTTTATCTATGAATTTAAAAAACATGACTAAATACAATAAAACAATTACAATATTGACTATGAGACGTTGCCAGAATAAAAATCTAAAGAATAGGTAATCTATGCTAAATATGATGATAAATAAAACTACTATAGAGGAAAGAATAGTAATTGAAATTTTAACCATTATAATTGCCTCTTATAAGATTCCATAATTTTTATTCAATTAAATTTTTTCTTTTAATTCTATAAATGAATTTTTTTCGTTTATTCCTCAATTATGGTGTAATAATCTAAATAGATTATAGAAATTCTATTTAAAATTGAAATAGACAAGTTCCAATGATACAGGAGATATTTGTAAAAAAAATAAAGTGGAAATTTAGATTACTGCTATTGCCCAGTAAACAAACAACCACCAGACTAAAACCAGTATAGTTGTACTGATAATAGGTATTTTCCCAAATTCCATTTTAGATATTTTAGAACCCACATACCAGCTTAAAACTATTGCAATTACCAGTACTAAGCTGTTAACAAGCCCTACAATATTTAATAGGTCTTTGGACATGATATATATCCATACAATGGCTGTTATTGCTATTCCTAACCACATCATTGGCCTGAACCATTTAACTGCTGAACCAAATTTCACAATAGTTTCAGCAAGTTCTTTTGACTTTCTTGCCATAAATGTCATAACAAACAGTACCATTATAGTACCTAGAGCTAAAATAATACCTACAAACTCGAAAAATAGGGTTGTAACCGGTTTACCGAATATCTGCTCTTTAAGTAATGGAATGCTAATAAGTGATTTAAGTGATTCGTCTAGTGGAAATGATTCTATAGATCCAATAGCTAAACTATATTTTCCAGTATTGTTTTGATTGAATACTTTTACGTAGTATGTTCCTGCACTGACGTTTTGATCGAACGTAGGGCCTTGGAGGTAATAGTCACCACCAAATTCCTCAAACATCGGTGTCCAACTAGATTGATTTCCACCAAGCATAGCTATGGTTTTTCCAGATGAATCGGTAATATTAGCAAAAACAAAATCACTGCTAATTCCCGGACTTTGAGGCACAAGGATATTCACAAATAATTCAAATGTTTTATTAGATGTGATCTTATAATAATCTGGTTGACCTTTCAAACTTCCATAAAAAGCTTGTGAAATCTCTGGATTCTGCACCACAATGGGATTAGTAATAGAACTGTTTACACCAACTTCTAAACGAGGCTGATGGGCACTTACTGCACAAATAGACAAAAATAAAATAAACAAAAGTATAATAGACTTTAATCCGAAATTAAAGTGGTTTTTAGGTATCATACTATATGGTATTAAATTAATTTTATAAGTTTTTTACTATTCCACTTTTAATTACTTGTACCCTTCAGTGTGAAATATTAAGCCCTTTTATAGTCTCTTGATTTAAAAAAACCATAAATATATAAATTATTAAGTTTAATATAGTTATTAGAGAGTTAAAATATATGGAGGTGAAAAAATGGTTGAGACAAAACAAGCTAGTGGTGGATCACTGATAGGCCTTGCTATTATTTTCTTAATTNNAATATTATGGTTCTTTTATATTTTTTTCAAATTATTACGCCATAGTATCAATTATAGCCATAAAAATAGCCTATTCATATTTTTAAGTGAAACATGACTTTACTAATTTTTTATTTGTTCAATGTCCCATATCATCAAATATAAGTTAATAACTCTATTTTAATCATCTATTTAAAGATATTCAAAATTGAAACTAAATCATCCTACTTCGAGTATCTCATCTACTAAGAACTGTCCTCCACACTTGCATTGTTCAATTTCATCTCCAATTGAATATGGAACAGTATTTCCTGATAATTCATATGTTCTTTCTTCTGAGCATTTATCACATTTTGCAACTACAATCCAGTCCATATTTTCTCCCCTTTAATCATGATTTATTTATGATTTAATTATATTTCACAATTTTACAGGATTAATGAATNNGGATCGTGCCGTCCACTGATAATAATTTCAGCATCTTCCATTGACTCAAGATCAACGGTTTTCTGTATTTTTGATATTGAAGGTGTCGGTTTAACGACCATACGAGCTATAATTGGCATACCTGTGGA
>PMMY01000071.1:0-1364 GCA_003162655.1 Methanobacterium sp.
TGCTAAACGGGCTATCGCTAGGGCATGGGTCTATTACACACGGCAACTCGATTCAACACATATAGGAATGTGTCTGACGGATATCAATACGGCAAATAAAATTGATAAAGATCTCCCTGATGTGCAAATAGCATTCGGCTTCTATTATTATTATTGTATAAAAGATCTGGATAAGGCCCTGGAATATTTCAAAAAAGCATCTGAAAAGAGTCCGGCGGACTTTCAGCCATTATTCTACATGGCAATGGTATTTAGAAGAAAAGGTGATTGGTATAAATCACAAAAATTAATAAAAAAAATTNNTAGAAACACTGCTGCTGAAAAACGGTAATACCTCAGAAGCAAGGATTCTTGTTGACTCTGCAATTCAGAAAACAGGTAAGAATTTTCTGGACACGAAAATCCTTCTTGACATATATGACAGAAAATATTCTGAGGCCTTACATAATGCAGAAATATCTGTACCTTCTGATTATGAAAATAGTTGTATGAAATACATGTTTCTTGCTAATATAAACAGTTACCTGAAAAAACCTGATAATACCAGAATTTATTATGATTCTATGTTTATATGTTTAAGTGATGAGCTAAAGAGTGACAAAAACAATCCTTTGATCAACAGTTACCTCGGTATAGCCAGTGCAGGAATAGGCTATAAAGAAAAAGCAATTGACCAGGGCAAAAAAGCAGTCGACCTCATTAAATATCTGAACCTGGAAAAAAGCGAAATGATAGTTAACCTCGCCAGGATATATACAATGGTTGGTGAATATGATCAGGCGATAAGTACGATTGATTACTTACTTGAGAAACAATTACATACACCCTCTTCTTTTTCTGTTAATTTGCTGCAGCAGNNTATCCCGGATATAAAGCAATTATTAAAAAAGCGCTTGGAAAAATAAAAATCATCAACAGGCAAACCAGAATAAAATTGTTAAACCAAAAAAACAAAATTATGGCAAAAGAAATGTTTATTCATCCGACGCAAATTCCCGTGGAACCCCATATCTATTCGCTTTTAAGCCAGGGTTTTTGTGACGAGAATCTAAAAATGTGTATGTTTAAAGCTGTCAGTGAATACAATAAAAAATGCGAAGAAGCATATGAACAGCTACTCCTAGAACTAAAGGAATGCCTGGGAGAATCATACTCAGACAAAAAGTAAGTTCACTTTAGTTATTTANNTTTTCATTATCCCGGTTTTTGTATCAACATCAGCCTGAATTCCGTCTTCAAGCCAAATCGGAAATGCTTTTGAGTTTATGGGTGAAGCAGTTCCTTTAAAGTTTGTTATCCGTAAATCTTTAAAGTTCCTTACCTCAATGCCATGGGTAAAGTAAGGCATTCGTGTGCCTGTCCAT
>PMMY01000071.1:1409-2989 GCA_003162655.1 Methanobacterium sp.
CGGGCTAAAAATGCAGGCAAATCGCGTTGAAATAATTGGTATTTTTCATCACTGCATCCGCGCAGGTCTATATTCCCTCCTGCTACATCGTTCAATTTTGAATCAACCAATTCAAAGGTCACATTACTGAATGTTACATTTTCGATAACGCTTTCTTCTGTTCCGAAAAGCAAGAAACCGTTTTCTCCCTTACAGGTGATATTATCAAATTTAACGTTTTTGATTTTCCCCAATTTTACATTTTCTTTCCCGCGAACAGCCGAAATATGNNAAGCTTTGTTTCAATATTAACGTTCGAGATATTGATGTTTTCCAGAGAACCTTCATCACGTAAAAAAATACCTATCCCGCAGGTAGAATTTGTGATATTACAATTTGATATCGTAATGTTCCGAACCGTATTCTGGTCAAGATAACCAATGCGGATACCACTTGAGTATGACTGTAAATCACAATTTGATACTGTGATATTTTCTGAAGGATGACGCAAATGTTGAAACCCTGGAATCTCAAAATGATGATCATATCCAACGATAGCTATGGCATCATCTCCTGAACGAATATCACAGTTTGATATGATTACATTATTACAGCTCGTTATATCAATGCCATCAGCATTCGGAGCAAGCATATTCGTCCACAAGCGAATTCTGTCCACAATTACTCCATCACAATCTGCAAAATGCATTGTCCACATAGGTGCCTTGGTAACAAATACATCCTTTATGGTTATTCTTCTGCAGTTGCTGAAAATAAACATTTGGTAGGGTCGATCTTTAGGTACAACCGGACCATCGCCAATTCCACCACCTATTACTTTTCGGAAGTTTTCTTTCTGGCGCGTATATTTTGAACCACCAGCATCAATCTTTTTAGCTTTATTCAAGTCAAAAAAAATATCAACATTACCATCAATATTGCCAAAACCCGAAATACTTATATTCTCTGCATTTTCAGCAAAAAGCATTCCGTAATGCACCTCGTTNNCTTCCACGAAGGATGGCTCCGGATTCAAGATACAGATGAACATTACTTTTCAGATTAACTGTTCCGATGATAAACACTCCTGTTGGAACTATAACCCTACCACCCCCATTCTGATAACATGCATCAATAGCTTTCTGGACGGCTCCGGTGCTTAGAGTTTTACCATCACCAACTGCTCCGTAGTTCAGAATATCAAATGACTGGGAATTGACTTTATTCAGACCAATAAATAAGAAGACAGTTATTAAGCTGTATTTTATTTTATTCATAGTTTGTTTATTCAAATTNNAAGTTAAACGAAGAAAGTGAAAGAGGGACTTTGTACCCGAAAAATTTTAAATCCGGACTCTGTAAATTGTCTGTCTTCAGTCGCTTTTTATAGTTTGTTGTATTATTTTGTTGACTGTATGAAATTGATTCTCTTTATCTTTATATTAAAAATAAATGAAGGGTTTAAAAGGTAGAAACTTTAGTTAAGCAGCAATTCCCAAATCTAGTTGATTGTTTAAAACAAAAGTCTATGAAAAAGCCTCCTGTTATCTTCATTGTCAAAAAGGAATATTATAATATCGGGATTGGTTATATGGCTGCTG
>PMMY01000048.1 GCA_003162655.1 Methanobacterium sp.
TAAGTGTATTTACTTTCATCGATGTATAAATATATCCATACGATCTATCGATAAAATAAGTGCGACAGAACAAAAAAGGTCGTGGCTATTCTTAATTAGACTTGATTGTCCTGATATTTCCAATCCAAGTAAATATTTTATTATTAGAAAATAAAAAGTCAAAAATTTATTCTTAGAGTTACATAAGATTAGGTGGAGATGAGAATATGTTAATCCATAACAAAGTATACAATCATAGAAAAAAACAACAAAGACAACTTGAAAGAGAAAGATTGGCTAAAGAATATAAAACCATTAAAAAACCTCAAAAAAGGGAAACTTGTCGAGTAAACGAACTATGAGGATAAAAAAAATTACCATTTATGACTCGTGGAGCAATCTATTTCAAAATATAATATTAAACTTATTAAATCAAAATCAATCACAGATGATTTTAATGAATCTTGATAAAGCAGTNNGGTGAAGTAGTTAAATTAATGGAAGCACCATCAGAACCACAAATTCAAATAATTCCAGGAAAATATTCTAAAATGTTAATAGACTACTTGGAAGAGCAGAACAAATTAGAAAAGGCACTTTCTGTTGAAGGAGGATTATTAATTTTAAGAAATTTATTTGGATTAGAGGTAATTTTTAGTGGTTTAACAGAATCAATCCATATATTAACTATTATTTTTTTAAAATATTATTCAAATCTCTTAAGGTAGTTTGATATAAAAATGGATTGGAGTAATGAAATGGAAAGATAAATCTGTTTTTTTTTATAATCTTGGTATCCTTAAAAAATGTGAAGCTTATAATGTTCCAATCATGAGTTCTATGATTTCTATCAAAATTGAAACTTGAATAAAAAAAAGATATATCAATTTTTTAAGATTAATATATCCCGATTAAATTTGTTGGTTTTAGTATTATATTTTGTTACTGTACTTTTCTGATTTATTAAATTGGTTTATAAACCAAATCATTAAAATACCACCTAAAATCAATCCAAAAATGCCTTCCCCATTGATTACAGGGATATTCCCTGCTATTATTCCGAATTTGTTCGTGTATATATCCCCTAATATGAGGACATTTACAACGTTCCAAGTCGAATGGAGGAACAAGACTGGAATTAAACTGCCACTGGATATGTAGTAGGAATACGAGAATGCAAAAGCGATGAAAAAAACTCCAACTGCCTGTATTGTAGCAATTAATAAGGGGTTGCCAATTCCTGTTGTCTTGGCCAGTAAATAGACCAATGGAAAGTGATATAATGCCCAAACAACCCCTAATATCATTGTTCCTTTACTTTTTCCAGTTGCAATAGTTAACTTGGGAAGTAGATAACCCCTCCATCCATATTCCTCCCCAAATACAAAAATAAGGTTAACCATGATCAAAATGATAGATGAAATTAGAATATACGTTAGGGTGGAATTTCCGGGATTAAAATAACCCAAACCAGTTATTATGGCAATTATCGCACAAGTAGCCACAAATATCAAAGGATATCCAATACTGAATATCATAGACTTTAAACTTGGTTTAGTAAAAAGACTGATGAACATTGATTTAACTGATTTTCGATGAATAAAACGATTGAATATTATAGCAACAATTGCTGGAAAGAACATAACTACTCCAAACAAACTTAACCCCACATTTGGAGATAAAAATATCAAAAAAGCAAAGATCCACGTGGATAAAATAACAACTAAAATATAAGAGATTGTAATCCTATTATCTCGCAGATGTTCAATATTCAACATTTTTTTATCACCAAATGATTCTATTATTTTATGTAGTATAAAAACTGAATATCCAAAACAAAGTACAATATAGCATTCGTTTAATAAAATATCTAGAAAATTGAGAAAAGGAAAGTTTATTTATGCTAATATGATGAAAAAAAATATTCGAAGTATTCCCAATTATATATTCTTAGAAAGTGAAACGTTATATGAAGATTAGTATCAACTGGAAACTGTATGTTATTCTTCTTATTGCAAGTTTTACTAAAACTTTATGGTTTTACCATATACCTTAGCTCTTAATCCAGCTTTAGCAGAAGTTTTTACAGCTTTTGTATTAATTACTCAATAGATATAGTTATTTGGATAGCCATTATTATCGGTTTAATTTTCTATTAATTTCAGTTTTCCTGTTAAGAGAAGGTAACTTTCTACAATGGTTGCAATTACAATACCAATCATACCCAGTACTAACAAGATATTAAAGCCCCAATTATAGAAAGAATTGTAGAAATTAAATGGAAATACCTCGTACATAACATATAGTGCAATAAAACTGATAATATTTATAATTATTTTAACGGAATGTATAAACCTTATTGGACTATAAAAAAGAAGCAGACCATTTCCAATAATTGTAGCTAAAATTGAAAGATTTATAATCCATAAAACTTCATTAAAAGCATTAGTGACAAAATAAATATGCCAATTTAGCAAATTATTTACAATATAAAAAAATATCAAGCTAACAATTATTGCTCCCAAATAGCCTAATTTTTCTTCTCTTTTTTTTATTCTTTCCAAAATTACACTTCCAAAAAATTATAAAATTTTTGTGATTATTTGAGTTCTATTTTAATTCTACCTATTGGAGCTAAGAAGTTATAAATGATTGGGGTTAGTGCCCACAAATGTGAAATAGAATATAATGTTACCTATGAATGCCCCAACACCCGCTGCTACATACAAGAAATACAACTGCCACAGATAATTGCAGTTGGAATAACTGGTATAGATTTCAGTTCATTTAATGATCCCGATACATCTTCAAATTTAATTTAATTTTGGAAACTCTGTTGCCTATGAAATTATAGAATATAGCTGTTACAAAATGTAATAATGGTTTAAATCTGATCCTTCTATTTTCTTCTAATATTTATTTGGTTAATAAATTTTTAGTCCACTCCCTTATTTCATCCCAGTCCCTGTAATCCACCCTTTGACTTGTATCTTTTCCCTGTTTTTCCATTTCTTTTTTTATGAATCTGTTGACAAATTTGATCATCAAGCCTTTGGCATGGGGATCATAGACACTACCAAAAAGTCCGGTGGCAATGGGAGGGTTGGTAAGATTTTCCATAGCAACTTTATCTAAATATTTTTCCTGCCCTTCGGGAATGGTTTTTTCATCGCTGGCAGCTCCACACGAAACAAATAATGCTACTTTTTTATTTGAAAGGCCATCTTTATTTTTCTTCAGGAAATTCAAAGATTCATTGGTCCATTTTCCCATTTTGATCCCACTTCCCACCACCAGGAGGTCGTAGGATGAAACATCACAATTTTTAAGTCCTTTTGCATTTACTAAATCGACATCTAAATGTTCAACCTCTAAAACCTTAGCAATTTCCTCTGCAATTTCTGCGGCCGTACCATAACGTGTACCGTATACAACTAACGCTTTCATATTTATCCACCCAAATTAAACCCAATATAAAATTAAGTC
>PMMY01000053.1 GCA_003162655.1 Methanobacterium sp.
ATTCCAATACTAGGTCAGGTGGTCAATGGTAAGGCCATAAATGGACTTGCATATATCTTAACCCCACCTAATGGTTTGAGTATACTCTTCACTGACCCATTGAGGGTTTTGATATATGGTGTGGTCTTTATAGCCTCATGTATACTGTTCGCTGTGCTCTGGGTTGAACTGAGCGGTATAGGTCCGAAACAGGTTTCAAAACAGTTACACGGAATGGGAATGCAGATACCGGGCCACAGAAGCAGCAGAGCCCACTTTGAAAAGATACTTAAGCGTTATATACCGGCCATAACCGTTTTAGGAGGGGCTTTTGTTGGATTTTTAGCCTTCGGAGCAGATCTTACTAGTGCTCTTGGTGGAGGAACAGGTGTTTTACTGACCGTTGGTATAGTATACAAACTGTACGAAGAAATTGCTCAGGAACAGCTCATGGACATGCATCCAATGCTCAGGAAGTTTTTAGGTGATTAAATGAAAGTAGTTGTAATTGCAGGAATTCCAGGATCAGGAAGCACAACAGTGCTTAAAAAAGCTTTAGAAGAACTTGATTATTTACACGTGAACTACGGTGACGTGATGCTAGAAATAGCCAAGAGTGACTGTCTTGTAGATAACAGGGATTCTTTGAGGAAACTTTCACCAGATATTCAAAAGGAAGTTCAGGAAAATGCTGCACAAAGTATAAGAGAGAAGTCTGAACAAAGTAACATAATCGTTGACACTCATTGCACAATAAAAACACCATTAGGATTTCTACCAGGACTTCCTAAATGGGTTTTAGACCAGCTTAAACCAGACATGTTCCTACTTCTGGAGGCTGATGGTGATGAAATCTTAAAAAGACGTATCAGCGACACAACCAGAACAAGGGATTCAGAAAGACTGAAAGATATTTTACTCCATCAGGAAATGAACAGGGCTGCATCAATGGCCTACGCAGTTCTAACTGGTGCAACTGTTAAGATCATCGAGAATCATGATAACAGATTAGATGAAGCAGTTGACGAAATGGTAAAGACCTTAAAATGATATTATAGAGAGGAATAAAAAAAATGGTAAGCTTATCAATTCTCAATTCAATCTTAAACCCCATACTCAACCCCCTTCTAACCCTGGTTTATGATCCAAACAACCCATTCTTCGGGGCAATTATAGGGGTATTCATAATAGCCACCATTGTGGCATTTGTTATTACACTAGCCAACAAATTACTGGTTGACCAGGACCGTTTAGCGTTTCTACAGAAAGAAATGAAGGGATTTCAGCAGGACATGATGAAGGCCCAAAAATCTGGAGATCCAAAGGCAATGGCAGACATGCAGAAGAAGCAGACAGAGTTTATGAGCCTGCAGAAGGAGATGATGTTTAACTCGTTTAANNAACCCTTTGATAAATCATATGTACCTTAACATGCCGACCTTTGCATACTACGTATTACTGGTACCAATATTCCATACATTCTACCATCAATCTGCAGGAGTTCCTGTAATTGCTATTGAATGGCTTGGATGGTACATACTGTGCTCGTTTGCAATGTCACTTATTTGGAGGAAATTGATGGGACTCAAAGGCCAGGGAATGTAAAGGACATTTTTCAGGTCAAATTTAATTTGAGAAATATTAAGATTAAAATTTAACAAATTAGTACAGTTTAACAAGTTTAAATATAATATTGCAAGTTAAAAAAACCTATAAAATAGATATGGGAATTCATAATCAGTTTATTATGAATAAAATAAGATTGCTTGCTTTATAAAAATAAATTAAATAAACATAATTTTTAGGAGATGTGTGTATGCCAGAAGGAAGGTACAAGTCTAGATCATACAAAAGAACATTTAAAAAAACCCCCGGAGGAAAAACAGTTCTTCACTACAAGAGGAAAAAGCCATCAAAGCACATATGTGCTGAATGTGGTAAACAACTTCACTCTGTTCCAAGGGGAAGACCATACCAGATTAGAAAACTATCAAAGTCAAAGAGAAGACCTAACAGGCCTTATGGTGGAAACCTCTGTTCAGAGTGTTCTCGCCGTCTCTTCAAATCAGAGGCTAGGTTGTAATGATCATCACCATCGGTGGTCTGGCAGGAAGCGGCACAACTACAGCTGCCAAGATCCTGTCGGAAAAACTTCAAATCCCATACCTATCAGCAGGCGAAATATTTCGTGAGATGGCCGTTGAAAAGGGTATGGATATACTGGAGTTTGGTAAAATCGCCGAAGGTAACGATCAAATCGACCTTGAAATCGATAGAAGACAGGCACAGTTAGCCAAAGAAAAAAAAGATTTAATTGTTGAGGGAAGGCTTTCAGCGTACTTCGTTGAAGCTGACCTTAATATATGGTTTGTAGCTCCCCTAAATATTCGAACAGAACGGATATGTATGAGGGAAGGTAAAACCGTAGATACTATAAAAAAAGAGATTATTACAAGAGGAGAAAGCGAAGCCACCCGTTATCAGGAGATACACGGAATCGACATTGGCAACATGGAGGTTTATGACCTTGTTATAAACAGCCATAGTTTCCAGCCCGAGGGCATAGCAGAGATTATATTAAAAGTAACTGAGGTGATTTCATGCCAGCAATAGAAGTAGGAAGAATATGTGTTAAAATAGCNNATGAAAAACAGAAAATGCAACATAAAACATCTCGAACCAGTTGAACAGACAATAGAAATAAAATCAGATGACGTTGAATCAATAAAAAAAGAACTTGAAGCAGCATTAGCTTAATTAAGTTTTCAGTCGTTGACTATGTAAATAAGGTTTTATAATAATATATTTAACCCAATAAATTGATTGATTTGTAAAATAATATATTCAACGTCTTAACAGGTCATTTTAATGGCAGAACTTCTCATAAAAGCCGAAGGTGAAACAGATCCCTACTTTGGATCTAAGCCTGACGAGCGACCAATAAAAGAACANNAACCTCCCATGAGATTGACTCATGGGTTAAAAGGATTCTCCATGTTGAGAAAACAGGCCATGGTGGAACACTCGACCCCCGGGTCACAGGCGTACTCCCAATAGGTATAAACAAAGCAACAAGAGTTATTCATATGCTTTTGGGTGCTCCTAAAGAATATGTTTGTCTTATGAGGTTGCATGAGAAAATCAGTGAACAGAGAATACAGGATATATTCCAGGAATTCACTGGAAAAATATTCCAGANNTAGAAATTGATGGACAAGATGTTCTCTTCAGAATAAACTGTGAGGGAGGAACTTACATCAGAAAGTACTGTCATGATATAGGTGAAGCACTTGGAATTGGTGCCCACATGGCAGAACTTAGAAGAACCAAGTCAGGACCATTCACCGAAGACGAAACACTTAAAACACTTCAGGATCTAACAGATGCTTACTATTACCTAACCCATGAAGATGATGAAAAACCCATAAGGGAATGCATACTTCCAATGGAAGCTGCTGTCACACATCTTAAAGAGGTTATAGTTAGGGATTCGGCTGTGGACGCCATATGCCACGGAGCAGATCTTGCATCTGGTGGGATTCTGAAATTATCCCCTGAGATTGACAAAGCTGAAACTGTACGAATACTCACACTCAAGGGTGAACTCNNTAGCAGCAGGTGAAAGTGTTGAAACATCAGCCGGGATCCTGAAATCAAATAAGGGAATAATGATAAATATAAAAAAGGTTTTTATGGAACCTGAAACATATCCAAAGATGTGGAAGTAAAAATTCTGTTCTTTAAACATTAACTTCCGAGAAATTAACCGTAGAACCTCTAAAATAAATTTAGGGGCGAGGCCAAAGACACGTTAATATAAACGTTAATATACTTTAAACCCTGTACTGGATTTAAATAGCATAAATAAATTTAGATACCAGTTAAGGACTGTAAAGTTTTGATGATGAATGGTAAAATATTATTATTCCTCTTCATATGTGCTGTGCGGTTGAACTTGAAGGGTTTAAAGGCGGTTTTTCATGCCGGGATAGTCTAGCCTGGTAAGGCGCAAGACTGGAAATCTTGTGGAGTTCGTCTCCGCCTGGGTTCAAATCCCAGTCCCGGCGTTCACAGAGTTTAGAAAGTAAAACTGATCATGGATCTATATGAGTAAAAAAAATATCCGAGTGAATGATGTTTTCATCAAGATCCGCCCTAATCAAAAAAAATGCTATGCTAAAAAAAAAAATTTACAAAATGTACATGAGAGTGGAGGTTAATTTATGGCAGAGGAATTTAAACACATGGTCCGTATTTCCCGTAGGGATGTAGACGGCAAAAAAACAATTGAAAATGCTCTTGCAGATATCAAAGGTATTGGCAGAGCACTGTCAAGGGCGCTTTGTACAGTTGCTGGATTCGATGCAACCATGCAGATAGGATATCTACCAGATAAAGATGTTCTGGTTCTTGAAGAGGCTGTTAAAGCACCTCAAAAATTTGATTTACCTGAATGGATGCTTAACAGACGTAACGATTACGAAACTGGTGAAACAGTCCATCTCATAGAATCAGACCTTGTTATGAGGTTAAGAGATGACTTAAACAGGATGAAAAAGACCAGAAGCTACAAAGGCAAAAGACATGAAGTTGGACTTCCAGTCAGAGGTCAGAGGACCAAATCAACTTTCAGAAAAGGTTCATCCGTTGGAGTTAGAAGGAGAAGAGGAAGACCACAGTAAGGAGGTTATGATATGGGACATCCAAGAAAGGCAAGAAAGCAGTACGATACACCATCACACCCAGGGAACGCAGATCGTATAAAATCAGAAAANNAGGAGAGATGCAAGGTTCCTCCTGGGTATGGAAACAGAACATGCTGAAGTTGAAAAATCACAGCTACTTAACCATATAATAAGACTTGGTATGCTGAAGGCAGACGGAAAACTCGAAGATATACTAGACTTAACAGTTGAAGACGTACTTCGAAGAAGACTGGAAACAGTTGTGCACAACCTTGGACTTGCAAACACTGCTAAACAGGCCAGGATATTCATTGTACATGGACATATAGCAATGAACGGCAGGAAAATAAATGCACCAGGCTACATGGTAAAAACAGGCGAGGAACAAACCATCGGATTTTACCCTGGTTCCCCAATGGAAAAGATCATGAAGGAACCAACCAAGCCAACAGCTGCAGAAGAAAAAAATGATTAATTTAATTAAAATAATTATAAGGTGATATAATGGCAGAAAAAGAGAAATGGGGCGTAGCTAACGTTTACTCATCCTTCAACAATACCATAATAACTGTAACTGATATCACAGGTGCAGAGACCATTACCCAGTGGTCAGGTGGAAAGGTTGTTCGTGCAGACAGGCAGGAATCATCACCATTTGCAGCTATGGAAGCTGCAACACGTGCTGCTGAAGATGTGAAGGAAAAGGGAATAATAGGACTCCATATAAAAGTTAGAGCTCCTGGTGGAAACGGACCAAGAACTCCCGGACCTGGTGCACAGGCCACTATTAGGGCACTTGCAAGGGCAGGAATAAGGATAGGTAAAATAGAAGATGTAACCCCAATACCACACGACGGTACAGGCAGACCTGGAGGTAAGAGGGGAAGAAGGGTTTAAAAGAAGTGTCTAATATGGAAATAGATATCAAAAAGAAGGATGAGAACTTTCTGTTGTTTACAATAGAAGGGGTCAACGATGCCTTTNNAAAATATTTGACGAAGCTTTAGCCCACAGACTAGGATTAGTACCACTGACAACCGACATAGACTCAATGGTTCTTGCATCAGAATGTGACTGTGAGGGTAACTGTCCAAGATGTAGTGTATCACTTCTCTTAAAGGAGAAAGGTCCTAAAACAGTATATTCGGGAGATCTTAAATCCCAGGACCCGGAAGTTGTACCGTACAACGATACAATACCTCTAATGAAACTAAAAGAAGGAGAAGAGGTCGAGCTAATTGCAATTGCACAGCTCGGAAAAGGACTTGAACATGCTAAATGGCAGCCAACAACAGCCTGCGCATACAAGTACTATCCACAGATAACCATAGATACCGAAAAATGTGAAGCATGCGGATTATGTGCCTCAGAATGCCCAAGGGGAGTATATGAATTTGATGAAAAGAAAAACCTCATAAAAGTGGTTGATCTTGAAAACTGTTCAATGTGCAAAACTTGTGTACGAGGATGTACAACAGATTCCATAACAGTTGAAGGCGAGGAAGGAAAGTATATTTTCAGGATCGAAACCGATGGATCATTACCACCGGAAGAGGTTCTTAAAAGGGCATGCGATATCCTATCTGATAAATCTAATGAAATTATAGAATTTTTTAAATAAGGAGGAATTTAAGGATGGTGAAATTTACCAAGACAAACCCCAATATGAAAGTGATTGTGGCTAGTCTCAAGGAAAAATCATACACAGAAGACGCTGCAATATGGAAGGACATTGCAAAGAGACTTGAAAAACCAACAAGACAATCTGCAGAAGTCAACATATCTGATATAAACAGGTACACATCCCCTGATGAGATGATACTCGTTCCAGGGAAAGTTTTAGGAAACGGAAGCCTTGATCATAAGGTTAAAGTTGCAGCCATGAGCTTCTCAAAGAGTGCCGAAGAAAAAATCGCTACAGCCGGCGGAGAATGCATGGATATCCTTCAGGTTATCGAGAAAAACCCCAAGGGAAGCGGAATTAGGATAATGGAATAAGAAGGTGTAGATATGATCATAGACGGAGAAGGACTCGTACTGGGAAGGCTTGCAAGTAAGGTGAGCCAGATTATTCTCGCAGGTGAGAGTGTCACTGTTTTAAACGCTGAAAAAATTATGATTTCAGGTAGCAGGGATTGGGCATACAAAAAATATAAACAGAGAATAGACAGGGCTAGTATATCAAACCCAAGAGATATGGGACCAAAATATCCAAGAAGACCCGATGATATATTCAGAAGAACTGTAAGGGGTATGATTCCATACAAAAAGTCACATGGAAGGGAAGCCTTCAAAGGACTTAAAGTATATGTAGGAATTCCAACAGAATTTGAAGCAAAGGAAACATCAAGAATACCTGAAGCAGAACCAAAGAA
>PMMY01000042.1 GCA_003162655.1 Methanobacterium sp.
AGATGTTTTCCATCCATCTGTCTTTTAATATAATTTTTTTCAGAATCAACTTTAGTCCTACCTTTAATGTGTATAACCAGATCAGCCATCTTTCCAAGTGTTGAATCAGTATATGATGTAACTGCAACTATCTTCGCATCCCTCATCTTGGCAATTTTAGCCGTGCTTATAATGTAACTAGTTTCTCCAGACCCGGAAATTGCAAGTAAAGAATCATCACCATCTATGGCAGGAGTTATAGTTTCTCCAACTACGTATACTCCTATACCTAAATGCATAAGACGCATAGCAAAAGCTCTTGCAACAAGACCAGATCTGCCTTGTCCAAGGAGAAAAACATTCTTAGAGGAGGTTAAAATTTCCATCATTTCCATGATACTTTCTTCGTTAGTATCCGCTGAAACTTTCAGTACATTATCCACTATTTCTTTTATTGCTTCGTTTAAAATCATTTGCACACCAGATAAGACTTTTATGGTTTATAAAAACTAAATCTATTCCTATTGTAATCGTCAGTTTTTGACCAATCACGCAGATACAATTTTAAATTATTCTATTAAATTAAAATTTATACTCAATCTTGTTATAGTTCTTATATATTAATATTACAATACGTTTTCATATCCTGTTGTAGAGATAATCAATCATTTTTTGTACTTTTTGATATTGTATTTATAATTTACATCAAGTTAAAACTTATTCTGTATGTATTATTATCACTTTTATAATAATTATAAATTATTTAAATTTTCGAGAATGTACCAAATAGTCTTTTTCGTGATATATATTCACAAAATTGCCCATTTTCGTTAAATATATCTGATATGGATGTTATAAATATATATAAGGGGGTAAGGATGTTAAAAACCAAATAGAAAAGATCGAATTTGCGACTACTAACAGATCTGTTAGATTTGAGGTCAAGAATTCCATCCTGAAAAATATATGTTTTTTTTTAAGATCGATTTAATAAGTACAAATTTTATATAAAAAGCGAATACTCACTTAAAACTGAATTACAATAGTTAATGGAACCCATAAATACATTTCAAATATTCTATGAAGCACCAAACGAAATATACAAAAGAAGATATAGGAAAATTTAGATTTTAACTTTTAATTGGTATGGTGAAATAAAAAGTAGTTCCTTTTCCAAGTTCGGATTCTGCCCAGATCTGTCCGCCTTGTTGATGCACAATTTTTTGGGCAATTGCAAGCCCAATACCAGTTCCTTCATACTCATCATGGGTGTGAAGTCGTTGAAAGATAGTAAATATTCGTTCTAAGTGTTCGGGGGATATTCCTATCCCATTATCTTTGATACTAAAGAGGTATTGATTTTTTTCTTTGGTTGCGGATATGTGAATTTTAGGAGTTTCTTGGCTGCGATATTTAATAGCATTTCCTACTATATTCTGGAATAGTTGAACCTTTAACTGTTCATCACCTTTGATTGTAGGCAATGGATCATGTGTTATAATAGCATTATTTTCTTCAATTGGAACTTTTAAGTTTGTTAAAGCATGTCCCAATACTTCTTCAAAATTTACAGGTGTGATTTCTCTTTTTTGGCTGGTAATTCTAGAATATAATAGGAGATCGTTTGTCATCCTATCGAGACGTTTAGCCCCATCAACAGCAAATCCAATAAATTCATTGGCATCCTGATCTAATTGGTCCTTATATCGTCTTTCTAATAATTGTAAGAAGCTTGTTATCATTCTTAAGGGTTCTCGAAGGTCATGAGATGTTATATAAGCAAACTGTTCAAGTTCCTTATTGGACCTTGCAAGTTCTTGAGTACGTTTTTCAACTTTATCTTCGAGAGTGTCCTGATATTCTTTTAATTTCTGTTCTGCATTCTTCATTCCAGTTATGTCACGAGCCGCAGCAAAAACACCAATCACTTCACCAAACTCATTTTTATAAACTGAAGCATTATATTCTACAGGTGTTATATTTCCATTCTTATTTTTAATTTCCAATGGATAATTTACTACAAAACCGTCCTTGAATACTTTCATATATCCTTCACGAGCTTTTTTAGGTTCAGTAAAGTAATCTGAGAAGTCTGTACCTATAAGTTCTTCTCTTTTAATACCAATCACATTCTCAGTTGAATTATTCACATCTGTAATTTTTCCATTAGATCCAATTGTTACTAGAGGATCTAAACTCGCTTCGATTAAGCTTCGGTTGTAAATATTTGATAATTTCAAAGCTAATTCTGTTTCTGTAAATTTAGTTATATCATTAAATAATATTGCAACTTCTCGGCTTTCAATGTCGCCAACTTTAAATGCATACACATCATACCATCTATTCAATGCTTTGGCTTCGTTGACAAAACGCGTAGATTGGCCTGTTAAAGCTACTTTACCGTAAATTTCAAACCAATGTTCCTCATGATCCGGAGCAAGATCACGCATCAGCTTGCCTGTTGCATTAATCAATCCTGTTTGTCCTTCAAAAGCTGGATTAACCTCTAAAAATTTATAATCTACTGGTTTATTTCTAGAATCAAAAATTACTTCTACTGTGCAAAAACCTTCATCAATAGAATTAAATAGAGTTAGATAATGTTCTTCACTTTCTTTTAAAGATTCATAAGAATTTTCAAGCTCTTCACTTCTGATCTCCACTAAGGACTCTAAATGCTCCCTATAATTATTCAGTTCCTCTTCTGTTCGTTTACGTTTAGTGATGTCTTCAAAGATAGTGTAAAATTTTCCTTTTTCAGGAGATGTAACTGAAATATTGAAATATTTATCCATAGGTTCAAAATAGGTTTCAAATTGTATTGGTTCTCCCGTTTCTGCAACACGAGCATAAATTTCCATATAAGGGGGTTCATCGATTCCATAAAGTTCAGAAGCTTTCTTCCCAACTACCTCACTTCTATTTAAACCAGTTATATCCTCATAAGACTGATTGATGTCAGCAATTATATAATCAACAGGATCTTGGTCAAGGTTATAAATAATTTCATGGAGAGCAACTCCCTCACTCATTGAAGAATATAATGAGCGATATTTTATCTCACTCTCAATTAAAGCCTGTTCCGCAAGTTTTCGTTCTGTGATGTCATGTACCATTCCTACCGAACGAATAATTCTACTTGTAATATCTCGGAAATGTTCACATTTTTCGTGTACTATACGAACTTCACCATTAGATTTTCTCACAATTCGGTGTTCAATCTCATAGGTATCTTGTCCATCACGTATTGAACCAGAATATGCTTCATCTACTGCTTCTCTATCGTTTGGATGAACATTATCGAGGAAGGCATCATAAGTTGCATCAAACTCTTGTGGTTGAAGACCAAAGATTCTATATACCTCATCTGACCATGATAAACAATTATTATCAATATCTAATTCCCAACTACCGAGATGGGCAATTTCTTGTGATCTATTCATTCTTTTTTCACTTTCTAACAGGGCTTGGTTGACATGGATCAATCCTTCCCCTTTATACTGAAGTTCTTCGTTAGAAATCCGTAATTCTTCAGTAACAGACTGCAATTCTTCNNCTGTTTACGGTTTTCTGCAAGTTTACGCTCTGTGATGTCTCTATAAACAACTACATATCCTGAAATATTTTTCTGCTCGTCTAAAATTCGACTAGAATTAACTTCTACAATAATTTCAGTTCCATTACGATTTTTTGTACTTATAATCGATTTAGAACTTCCTTTGTTATTTAATTCATTGATAATTCTCTCTCTTTCTCCAGGAGCATAAGTTGGACGTAGAAGTTCTACTGAAGATTTACCTATCGCTTCTTTTTCTGTAAAACCATACATCAGTTCTGCACCATTATTCCAGTATGTGATAATAAAATTAGAATTAGTTCCAATAACCGCGTCATTTACCTTATTGAGTAATAATGCATGATATTGAATTTGTTTTTCATTCTGTTTACGCTGAGTGATATCTCTAATTGTCATGAAAGTATTTACGTTGCCATTTTTATCTTTGAAAATACTTGTAGATACCTCACCTGGGAATTTAGAACCGTCTTTCTTAATAAGAATAAGTTCGCCTTTAGATTTACCTAAACGTGCCCTTTCATCTAAAATAACTTGTAAATTAGGATCATTTGTATCAACAATTCCACTTCTTCCAAGATCACAAATCTCTTTCTGAGTGTATCCATACAATTTCTGAGCAGCAGAATTAACATAAAAAATAGTACCGTCAGGGCGAGTAAGTAAAATAGCATCCAGACTGGATTCAAAGATAGATTTATAAAAATCTAAGGCTAGATCGGAATAACTATTATCAGACATTTTCCCCCAAATTAAATCTTAAAATCTTTTTGATATAC
>PMMY01000016.1 GCA_003162655.1 Methanobacterium sp.
CTCTCTGATTTATGGTACTGATATTGTATGGAGGTTTCACCTTGTTGAAAAACTTAATTATCCCGGGACTTGAAAATGCCATGCCGACTCTTGCCGCAGCAAGTCCAAAGGCTTTACTAAAGGTATGCATAAGTGTTAAATTAGCACACCTGTTTATCAATTTAAGAAAGGAAGGTTTTTCACTGAAATCAATATATGCTTCATCGATTACCACAATTCCGTTGAAATTGGTTATAATATATTCAACATCGTCGTAGTTCATCGTGTTCGCTGTCGGATTATTAGGTGAACATATAAAGATCAGCTTAAGATTATTGTCCGATAATAATTNNATTCCATAGGTAGGAGTGAAGGTAAGAACTTTGTCCCTGCCCGGGTTACAGAAAATCCTGAAACAAAGATCTATGATTTCGTCACTTCCGTTACCCAGGAATATCCTTTCCTGGTCAATTTCTTTTATTTTTGAAATAGCTGTTTTGAGCTCTCTCTGGTAAGGATCAGGATACCGGTTCAAATTGCCATAGGGGTTCTCGTTAGCATCAAGAAAAATGCCTGTTTTGCCGCTGAATTCATCCCTTGCACTTTTATAGGGAGTTAATTTTCTGACATTGTCCCTTACTAATTTCTCAAGATCAAACATTTTGCAGGTTTTTAAGTCTGACAGTAACCGCATTTTTATGACCTTCCAGTGATTCAGCTTCAGCCAGGAGTTCAATTGTTGGACCGAGGTTTCTTATTCCTTCTGCATTGATCTTCTGGAAAGTTATTTTTTTAATAAAACTTTCAACAGAGACCCCACTGTAACTTTTTGCGAATCCATTTGTAGGAAGAGTATGATTCGTTCCTGAGGCATAGTCACCTGCACTTTCACAGCTGAATTTTCCCAGGAAAACTGAGCCTGCATTTTTTATGCTCCCTGCTACTGTATCCGGATCAGTCAGATTAATTATGAGGTGTTCAGGTGCATACAGGTTACTGAAAGATAAGCAGTCATTAATTGTCAGCAGAAATATAAGTTTACTGTTTTCCAGGGCTTTTAATGCGATATACTTCCTTGGAAGCAAAGCCACCTGTTTTTCAACTTCTTTTTCTACCACATCCATGAATTCCTGATCATCAGTGAGCATTATAACCTGACTATCGGGGCCATGTTCTGCCTGTGCGAGCAAGTCTGCAGCAATAAAGACCGGGTCAGCCTGTCTGTCTGCGATAACCAGCACTTCACTAGGTCCTGCAGGCATATCAATAGCNNCATCCTGCTGAACAAGTTCCTTGGCTTTTGTAACGTACTGGTTACCAGGGCCGAATATCTTGTATACTTTTGGAATAGTCTCTGTTCCGTAAGCCATTGCAGCAATGGCCTGTGCACCGCCTGTCTTGAATATTTCAGAAATACCGAGAAGCTTCGCAGTATAAAGAATCAACGGACTGACTTTTCCATCCCTGCCGGCTGGAGTACAGACAATAATTTCATCGCAGCCTGAGAGTTTTGCAGGAATGCCAAGCATAAGAAGAGTTGAAAAAAGAGGAGCACTGCCTCCTGGTATATAAAGTCCGACTTTTTCAATTGCCACATTTTTTCTCCAGCATCTGACTCCTTNNGATTCCCTGATTTCATCCGATGTAATCTGCAGGTCACCTGAAGGAGCACTATCAAATTTAGCCGAGTAATAATGCAAAGCTTTATCCTTTTCTGATCTCACCCTTGCTATAATAGACCTTACTGCATTTTCAAGATCGTTAGATGCTATTGCAGGCCGCCTGCATAACTCATTCCAGTTTTCCTCTGGAGGAAGTACAATTTTTTTCATTACAGTATCATTTTCTCGATCGGAATAACAAGTATACCTTCTGCGCCGGCTGCTTTAAGCTGATCGATTCTTTCCCAGAATTCATCCTCTTTTACAACCGAATGAAGGCTGAACCAGCCTTTTTCTACAAGAGGAACTATTGTGGGGCTTTTCATACCCGGAAGTATACTGCATATCTTTGCTATTGCCGATTGGGGTGTATTGAGTAAAATATATTTGTTTTCCTTGGCATTTTTGACAGCTTTTATTCTGAAAAGCAGGCTGTTAAGAATAGCTTCTTTTTCAGGTCCAAGATTTCTGTTACCAATTATTACTGCCTGGCTTTTTAATATCGTTTCTACCTCATGCAGGCCATTTGTCAGTAGCGTACTGCCTGAACTAACAATATCACAAATTGCGTTGGCAAGTCCTATTCCAGGGGCTATTTCCACGCTGCCACTGATCTCTTCAATTTCTGCTGTGATCTTGTTTTCATCAAGAAAACGGGTAAGGATATGAGGATAGCTGGTGGCAATTTTTTTATTCATAAAATATCCCAGACCTTCATACTTCTCTTCTTTTGGAATGGCGAGGCTCAGCCTGCATTGGGCAAATCCAAGATATTCAATCAGTGTGACATCTTTATTTTTTTCCAGTACCATGTTCTCGCCAAGGATACCAATATCGGCAACCTGTTGCTCCACATATTGAGGTATATCATCATCCCTGAGAAACAGAAGTTCTATAGGAAAATTTCTCGCTGTAGTTTTCAGGACGCTGACTCCGTTTGAGAAGTTAATACCGCATTCTTCAAGCAGTTTTTTGGAATTTTCACTAAGCCGTCCGTTTTTTTGAATCGCAATTTTCAGTTTACTCATATTATCGTTTTTCAAATGTGTCTGAGCATAACCGGAGGGATATGAAAAACCCGCCTGAGCTGCTCAGACGGGTTTATGATATNNATATGAAAATGATGATGTGATGATAATTTATAATACATTTCTTTAAATTGTGAATGCAAAGGTAGGAAAAAATTAATAAATAATACAAAATGAAGAATAAAAATGAATAGATACCATAACTTTTGCCCCCCTGCCCACCTAAAAGGGATACGTTCTCATTTTA
>PMMY01000055.1 GCA_003162655.1 Methanobacterium sp.
CCAGAACGAACCCATCCAGATGTACCAATTAAAAATAACAATTCAAATTTTAATCAATGATAAAAAAAAAATTAAAAAAAAAGATACAAACTTCATATAGATTATAATAATTTAGATATCATTTTTTATTTTTTATAAGTTCTTTTAAATCCTCGATTTCTGATTTCATTAGATCTATATTTTTATTGATCTCATTGATCCTGTCCATTTTATCTAAACGANNCCCTTTCTGAACTTTTCTATTAAAGAAAAGGTAGCAACAGAAGTTACGATACTGGTAAGTATTAATGCACTGAACATGGACATTACACCCATCAATCTGCCTAGACCGGTTACAGGGATAATGTCTCCATAACCTACTGTCGTTATTGTTTGAAGTACGAACCAGATTGAATCATCGAAGGTGGCTACTTGAGGGTTTACACCGTGTTCAGCATAGTAAAATACATAGGAACAGAAAAAGAAAACCACCAAGAAGAAGGCTATAGCATATACCAGTCTGGTTTTTTCTTGGTATTTTATAACCTCTGCACCGACTTTCCTAACAAACCAGTATAGGGCAATAATTTTGATGATTATAAGGATCTTTATAATGGGTGTGGGGTAAACAATGCCCAAAAATTGGAATGTAATGAAGTAGATAGGAATCAAAGCTATGATATCTGACCAGTTTGCTTTAAAATATTCCTTTGGACTGGTTTTAGTTGCTTTAATTCTCCAAATAAATACAATTAATAAGATAATACTAACAATTAAATCGAATAATCCCATATTTTGAAGTGTTCCTGCTTTTAAATTGGGAGAGATTACTGTTAAAAAAAGTAGAATTCCGTCCATTATTATTAGAAAAACCAGTATGGTCTGCCATAGTACGCCTGGTCTGTTGCTCAAAACTTTCATGATAGTTATTTATTTGCTTTAATCATAAATTTGTTTATATTATATTTCTAAAAAATATATAAAAAAATTAATTAATGGGGTTTGAGCCCATTTATTTTTTCTTTCCTTTTTCATTTGCCACTGTAGATTGTGGGATTATTTGAGGTGCAAATAACTCTATTAATCCTGCTAAAATAAGGAATGCACCAATTAAAGCAGCTAATACTAAAGGATTGGCAGCGTATGAACCTATCACAACAAAAAGGATACCAATTATTATACCTAAAGCACCAATACCTTTTCCTTTAAGTCCTTTACCAGATATAAGTGATTCTAACCCGGCTAATGCTAAGAAAAATCCAACAATATAGAGTGCTATAAATGAGAAGAATTCAAAAGCTTTAATATCTCCTATAAATACTATTCCCATCATTATAGCAAACACGGCAACTATAAGACCTGCAACTCCCGCTGATATACTATCGTTTTTTAGACTCTTTACAAGAATCCAGATACCAACAAATATTATTCCAATACCCGCAATAGCATTAACAGTAAAAACACTAATTAAAGGGAACACAATAACTATTAAACCCAGTAATATTCCTAATATTCCAAGCAGTATATTTCTTCCTTCATTCATATTGTTCCTCCATTATATTCTTTTATCAACAAAGACAGATCATTTTCTGAAATATTCTCCTATAATCTATAATAATATTACACTTTAATTTATTATACATTTAGGGGTTGATCTGTTGTTAAAAATGAGTAAAATGTTTAATTGAACAAATTTTATTATTCATTCTGTACAATATAATATTGTATAAAATAAAAATTAGGAGATGAGTATTTATGGAACAAGAAAATCCTTTAGGCGAATTAATCATACCACTAGAAGGTCTATTAAAAGAGGAGTTACAGGAAGAAATTGAAGAAAGAATAACATTTACAGTTGAAAACCTTTACCATCTTGACAATGAACTTGATGTTTTTGTTCAGCTGGTTAGAGATAATGTCGAGGCTAACAAAGACTCTCCGGATAAACTTATGACCCTCTACAACTACCTTGACGAGATGTGGAGTGTACTCATTACCAATGACCTTCGTGACGTTTTATTGGATACACTTTCCATAGTACAGGAGCGTAAACACGAACTGGAGGAGATTCTTGAAGAGATCGAAGAAACCCTCGAAAACCAGGAACTTTCAGAGGAATAAGTATAGAATAATCCAAACTACGGGGTAAAGAGGATTAAAATAGTTTTTATTGAATAAATTATAAAGGTACTTCCCATATTTTTTTGAATAATGAATTACTTTATTGATAAAATTGGAGTTGATCGTTGATGGATTTTAAAGAATTGTTAATGTCTAGATATGCTACTAAAAAGTTTGATGGTACTAAAATTGATGATGGTAAAATTGAAGAGTTATTTGAGATGATACGTTTCGCACCTTCAGCTCTAAACCTGCAACCCTGGAAGGTTAAAGTTGTTACAGATAAAGATACAAAAAATAAGTTATCTGCCGCTTCAATGGAACAGGCTCAGATAAAAACCTGTTCTCACCTTCTCATTTTCTGTGCAGACACAGATCTGTCTGGAAATGCTGATAAGATCACCAATCTCATGAAAAAAGTAGGTGTTCCTGATGAAAATCTTAAACAAGTTCAAGAGGTTATGAAAATATTCCTAAGTAACTATGACAGTGAAACAGGAATAAATGAAGCCCAGTGCAATGTATTTATCTCGGCCATAACAGCTATTTATGCAGCAAAATCTCTTGGAATTGATTCATGTCCAATGCAGGGATTCAGTGCAGAATCATATTCTGAAATTCTCGAAATTCCATCGGATATAGTTCCCACGATATTGGTTCCTATCGGATATCCTGCTGATAACCCCATGCCTAAATTAAGATTCCCTAAAGAAGATATATTCTTCTAATAAAATTATTTTTTCACATTCTTTCTTTTACATATTAATAGCTAAATTATTCCAAGATATTTTGTAAATACACCTGAAAATAACTGTTTTGTTTATTGCATTAAAATCTAAAAAAAATGAGTATATATGGGAAGAGGTACATACTATATCTAATCTCTATTGAATCAAGTTTTTAAGAGGGATTTTAAGCTTCTTTCGCTACTCAAATAGTGAAAATCATGATAGATATTGATAGATGGGTTTTAATCATTTGTAAAATGTCTCCCATATACTATATAAGCCATGAAAACAAATATTAAAAGATGGAAAGAAAGCATTTATCAATTTTCGTTCCGGCATCAATATTATCTGAAACGAAAGATTTAAGAATAAAAACATATAAAATTGGATTGATTGGAAGAGCTGCAGCCATTTTCAAGGCTGACAGAATCGTTGTTTACAGTGATAATTCTGACAAAGAAGAGGTAAAGTTTATTAGTGATGTACTCACTTATATGAATACGCCTCAATACCTTAGAAAAAAGGTTTTTCCTATAACAAGGGAGCTCCGAAATGTCGGTATTCTTCCGCCACTAAGAACTCCCCATCACCCAACTGGAGAACTCAGTGAAGGTGACTACAGACAGGGATTGACATTAAAACGGACAAAGAAAGGTACCGTTGTTGATATCGGTGCTGATAGGCTTGCGCTTTGTAAAGAAAAATTAAGCGTAAACAAGGTTTTAAGCTTTAAGGTAGTAAAGTTTGGTAAGGAATTAATAATAGATCCTGATGTACCAGACTATTATTGGGGATACAAAGTATTATCTACCAATAAAAATCTGTACGATAGCATACTCACATTGAAACCAGGACCGGATTTGGTTATTGGAACTTCAAGGTATGCGCAATCTATCACTTCTGTTTTAGAGGAAGTAAAAAGTAAATTAAAGGGTTCCAAACACACGGCAATTCTGTTTGGTGGTCCATATGCTGGCCTAGATGAACTTATTTCTGGCCAGGATGAAAAAGAAATTATAGATCTCGAAGTTAACACAGTCCCTTCACAGGGAACTAAAACTGTAAGAACTGAAGAAGCAGTTTTAGCGACTTTATCTGTATTTAACTTGCTTTTAAACACTGATTAACTAACTAGCTTTACATTTGTGTTTAATTTGCTTTAGATGTAGCTAATTCAATTTATCTACGTTGAAATTGACGTAGTAATCAAATTTATCTGCGTTTAACTTGCTCTTAAACCAGATTTACAAAAATTAACTCTGATATTTGGAAAATTAGTTTATTAAGGAGGTAAAATTATGAGTAGACATCACCAACCAAGAAGTGGATCAGTTGCTTTTAGTCCTAGGAAAAGAGCTGCCAAGGAAACACCAAAAATTAGATCCTGGCCTGAAACCGAAGAAGCTTGTCTCTTAGGCTTTCCAGGATACAAAGTGGGAATGACCCATTTGACCATGCTTGACAACGTAAAAAACTCACCAACAGAAGGGATGGAAGTATCTTCCCCTGTAACTATAGTGGAAACACCACCAATAGTTGTGATGGGTATACGTGCCTATAAAAAGGACACCCGTGGATTAAAAGCAATGACCGACATCATGGCAGCCGATCTTACCGAAGATCTTGCAAGGAAGATTACACTGCCCAAGAAAAACGATGCCGAAGCAAGGATAGAAGAATTGAAGGAAAAACTTGACGAAGTAGTGGATGTAAGAGTGCTTATACACACCAAACCAAGACTCACAAGTGTTCCAAAGAAAAAACCAGAAATAATTGAATGTGGAATCGGCGGTAAATCCGTTCAAGATAAACTCGAATTTGCACAGTCTGTGCTAGGAAAGGAAATCAACCCTGCAGACTCATTTTCTGATGGTGAACATGTAGATACCATAGCCGTCACCAAGGGTAAAGGATTCCAAGGACCGGTTAAAAGGTTCGGTATCAGAATCCAGTACGGTAAAGCTGCAAGAAGTAGTAAAGGTCGTCACGTAGGTTCAATAGGACCATGGACGCCAGCAAGAACCATGTGGACAGTTGCAATGGCTGGTCAGATGGGATACCATAAGAGAACCGAGTACAACAAGAAGATCCTGAAAATTGGTGAATCATCCCAGGTGGATGAAGTAAATCCTAAGGGCGGGTTTGTTAAATATGGTTTAGTTAAAAATGGATTCGTTGTATTAAAGGGCTCTATACCAGGACCGTCAAAAAGACTGGTCATGCTTAGAAAAGCTGTAAGGCCGATTGGAAAACATAACGATGCACCTGACATTACATACATAAGCACAGCTTCAAAACAGGGAGTTTAAACTTAATAAAGAGTGATTTAAATGGAGAAGATCAAGGTTTATTCATTGGAAGGCGAAGTCGTCGAAGAAATTGAACTTCCTGAAATTTTCAGGGAAGTGTTCAGACCCGACCTCATTAAAAGGGCGGTTATATCATCACAAACAGCCAGGATACAGGCATGGGGAACAGACCCAATGGCCGGTAAACGAACAACAGCTAAATCTTTTGGTTCAGGCCGTGGTGCAGCAATGGTTCCACGTGTTAAGGGATCAAGACACCCTGCAGGTTCAAAGGCAGCATTCATACCNNGAAAGAAGACTCGCAATAAGATCTGCTGTTGCAGCTACTGCAAACAGGGAAATGGTTGAAGACAGAGGTCACAGAATTGCAAATATTGACCAGATCCCATTTGTTGTTGGCGATGAACTCGAATCAGTCAAAAGAACCAAGGAAACCCGCGAAATATTCGAGAAACTAGGTTTAATGGATGATGTTACGAGAGCTAAAACAGGTCGAACAATAAGGGCTGGAAGAGGNNATTTACACAAAATCAGCTGTTGAAAAGTTAGGAGAACTTTTCAAGTAATTAAAAGGGGTAGTGAAAATGGATCCTTACGAAGTAATATTAAAACCACATCTAACAGAAAAGAGCATGAATTCAATTGATCAGAAGAATGAATTAACCTTTGTAGTTCGAAGAACTGCCAACAAAACATTGATAAAGTCCGCATTTGAGGATCTTTACGCTGTAAAAGTTGAAAGAGTTAACACCCAAATATTAAAGGGTCAAAAACTGGCTTATATTAAACTCGCTGCTGAACATAGCGCAGAGGATATAGCAGTTAAAATGGGAGTATTCTAAGAGTATTATTATACCAATATCATGTTAAATCCGATTTCGGACACTTAACACCCCAATGGAGGAAATAAAATGGGAAAACGATTAATAATCCAGAGAAGAGGAAGAGGAACTCCTACTTACAAGAGTGCATCACACCGATTCAGGGGAAAAATCGCCTACAGATCATACGATGATCTGGAGAAGGATGGATGCCTAAAGGGAAAAGTAACAGACATAATACACGACCCTGGCAGAACAGCCCCTGTGGCACTAGTAACATTTGAAAATGGAGAAAAAAGTCTTATTTTAGCACCTGAAGGAATACAGATTGCTGATGAAGTTGCATGTGGAATTTCAGCTCCAATTAACCCTGGAAACTCATTACCACTTGCAGAAATTCCTGAAGGTACACCACTTTACAACTTAGAAAAACATCCCGGTGACGGCGGAAGATTTGTCAGGTCATCAGGAACTTACGCTTCTTTAATAACACACGATGTTGGTAAGGCAATTGTTGAATTACCATCAGGTGAATTAAAGGCATTCAACCCCCGCTGCAGAGCCACCGTAGGTGTTGTTGCAGGCGGAGGAAGAAAGGAGAAACCATTCCTCAAGGCAGGAAACAGGTACCATGCCCTTAAAGCCAAAGGTAAGAAGAATGTCAGTGTCAGAGGAGTGGCAATGAACGCAGTGGACCACCCACACGGTGGAGGAAACAGGCAGCATCCTGGTAAACCTACAACCATATCAAGACACGCACCACCAGGAAGAAAGGTCGGTTCAATAGCAGCTAGCAGAACCGGTAGAAGGAGATAAATACTCCAAATATTTTTAAATATTATAAATAAACGGAAATAAACGGATTAGGAGGAGACTAATTGGCAAGAAAAGTATTCAATTATCGCGGTTACACATTGGAAGAACTGCAGGACATGCCGCTGGACAATGTTATACAACTGTTACCATCAAGGCAGAGAAGATCCCTAAAAAGAGGATTTTTGCCTAGGCAAAAGAAGGTTCTCGAGAAAATAAGGAAGATCAAAAAGGAAGGACCAAGAAAGGATGGAAGACCGCAGATCATAAAAACACACTGCAGAGATATGATAGTACTTCCTGAAATGGTTGGAATGACTTTCGGAATCTACAGTGGAAAAGAATTTATCAACGTGGTTATCCAGCCAGAGATGATCGGATGTTACTTCGGTGAATTTTCAGCCACAAGGCAGAGGGTTCAGCACGGAGATCCGGGTATGGGCGCAACAAGATCATCCATGTTCGTACCGCTTAAATAAGGAGAAGTTACAATGGCGAAGATCAAATACGCTTATCAGGATGAATATACAGGAAAAACAGCAAAAGCTGCAGGGAAAGCTATGAAGATTTCCCCTAAGCATTCTGTTGAGATATGTCGTACCATAAGGGGAATGCACCTCGATGATGCAAAAGAGTACCTTCAGGCAGTTATGAAAAAGGAAACTCCTGTACCATTCAAAAGACACAATAAAAAAGTAGGACATAAAAGAGGACTTGTAGGATGGCCAACTGGACGTTATCCAGTAAAAGCTGCTGAACACATACTTCAGGTACTGGAAAACGCAGAGGCAAATGCAGAGTACAAGGGCCTAGAAACAGAAGACCTTAAAATAGTTCATATATCCAGCCACCGCGGTTACATCATAAGAGGATGGACAGCAAGGGCATTCGGAAGGGCCAGTCCCTTTAACACACCAACAACCCATATACAGGTAGTTCTAGGGGAGGCATAGATTAAATGATTGAAAAGGATTTCGTAACAGAAGGACTTAAAAGAACAAGAATCGACGAATACCTTGAAAACGAGCTTGAAAGGGCAGGATACGGTGGAATGGAAATTCAGGTAACCCCTCTCGGTACAATGGTTGTTGTTTACGCTGAAAGACCGGGTATGGTCATAGGAAGAGGTGGAAAAACCGTCCGAAGCATAACCCAAAACCTTAAAACTGGTTACGGTCTTGAAAACCCTCAAGTAGAGGTTAAAGAAGTTGAAATACCAGAGCTTAACCCTAAGATAATGGCACATAAAATAGCTGCCATGCTTCAGAGGGGAATGCATTTCAGGAGAGTTGCTTACACTGCGCTACGTAGAATCATGGGTGCAGGAGCCCAGGGTGTTGAAGTTACCATCTCAGGAAAGATACGGGGTTCAAGATCCGCATGTGCCAAATTTTCAGATGGCTACATCAAAAAATGTGGAGAACCAGCCACCAGATTTGTGAGACAGGGATTTGCAACAGTACAGCTCAAACCAGGTGTTCTAGGAATTAATGTTAGAATTATGCCGCCAGATGTGGTTTTACCAGATAAGGTTGACATTTTAAAGATTGAAGTCAAAGAAGCTGTTGTTGAAGACGTTGTTGAAGTAGAAGCAACTCCAGACAAAGTTGAATCGGTCGAAAGTGTTGTTGAAGACATTGTTGAAGAAGCAGCCGAAGAAGCAGCCGAAGCAGACATCATTGAAGAAGTTGTAGAGGAAGCTGAAGAAGCTTCTGAAGAACCTGAAGAGGTTGAAGCAGAAGCAAAAACCACTGAAGAAGCAACAGTAGAAGGAAAATCTGAAGAACCTGAAAAGGGAGAAGCAGAACCGGAAACTACTGAAGATACTCCAGTAGAAGAAGAAGAAAGTAAACCAAAAGCGGATGAAGCTGAAGTTCAGGAAGCTCCAGAACCAGAAGAAACCGCTGAAAAAGCCGATAAATCAGAATAAAATATAATCTGTGAAATTATCACAAGTTATAAAAGGATGTAGAGAAATGGTAATATTAAGAAGCAAGGAACTACGGGCAATGGAGATGGATGAGATCCAGAAGAAACTGGATGAACTCAGGGCTGAACATGCGAAAAACATCTCAAAAAGTGCAGCTGCAGGGGTTTATGAAAATCCAGGTAAAATTAAGGAACTTAAACGAACGATCGCACGTGTCCTTACCATAATGAACGAAAAACAGCAGGAGAAATAAAATCGATGAAAGTCTGTGAGATATGCGGTCTTCCTGAAGAACTTTGCGTCTGCGAGGAGATAGCCAGAGAAATTCAAAAGGTTAAGGTCTATACAGTTAGAAGAAGATTCGGAAAACTTATGACCATCGTTGAGGGTATAGATGAGCACGATATTGATATAAGGGAACTAACAAAGGAACTGAAGGCGAAATGTGCCTGTGGAGGAACAGCCAAAAAGGGTCAGATAGAACTTCAAGGAGACCACAAAAGAAGGGTCAAAGAAGTTCTAGCTAACATGGGCTTTTCTTCGGACACCATCGAAATCAAAGACAGGGAAGATAGAGGAAGGAAAAGACGTAGATAAAAACATGGGAAAAATTTCATGTTTATTTTTATGTCACCATCCATAGATCTTTATCGGTGGAACAATGATCACTCCACAAAACATATTCCGACACGAACTTGTGGGACTGGGTGTTGAGGTTGTAAAAAGCTCACATAAAGGTTTTACAGGAATCAAGGGAGAAGTTGTCGACGAAACAAAGAACACCATCAAGGTGGAGGATGTTGAGGGATGTGAAAAAATCATCCCAAAAAACGTTGCAACCTTCCGCTTCACACTCCCAAGTAGTGCAGTTGTTGAAGTTGAGGGCAGGATTATCGTTGCTCGCCCTGAAGACAGGATTAAAAAGAAATTCAGAAAGTACTGATGAGATGTCCATTAAATAATTTGAATATAAAAAATTCTCATGCAATATACTCAAAAGGATTAAATTCGATATAAATTTTTAAAATATGAACATATAAATTAAAAGGACATATAAGGTGATAAAATGGTTGGTATCGACGTTAAAGAACCAAAAGTAGAATGTGAAGATCCCAACTGCCCCTTTCATGGAACCCTCCCTGTGAGGGGTCAAATACTTGAAGGAATAGTAACTAGTGAAAAGGCAGAAAGGACCATTACAGTAGAGAGGAGTTTTTACAAATTCATCAGTAAGTATGAGAGATACGAAAAGAGAAAATCAAAAATCAGCGCTCATAAACCTGACTGTTTAGATGTTAAGGTTGGAGACTCTGTGAAGATCGCAGAATGCAGAGCTCTAAGCAAGACTAAACACTTCGTACTAGTTGAAGTAAAGGGAGAAGAGTAAAATGAAGGCAATTACCTCCAATATTACAAAAGCACTCCCTATTGGTGCTAGACTCCAGTGCATCGACAACACAGGTGCAAGGGAAGTTGAGATCATAGCTGTTAAAGGATACAAGGGTGTTAGGAGAAGATTAGCACCTGCAGGTGTCGGTGACATGATCGTTGTCTCGGTAAAAAAAGGTAGCGTTGATATGAGAAAAGAGGTCACAACAGCGGTTGTGGTCAGGCAGAAAAAAGAATTCAAAAGGGCTGATGGATTAAGGATCAAATTTGAAGATAACGCCGCAGTAATAGTAAGTATTGAAGGTGTGCTTAAGGGTTCAGAAATAAGGGGACCTATAGCCAAGGAAGCAGCTGACAGATGGCCTGCTATTGGAAGTGCTGCCAGTATAATTGTTTAAATATTAATAGGTGATAATATATGTCAACACAGCCAAGAAAACAGAGGAAATTTATTTATAAGGCACCATTACACATACGCCACAAGTTAATGAGCGTATTACTGAGTGAGGAACTTAGGGAGCAGTACCACCGAAGATCTCTCCCTGTGAAAAAAGGTGATCTTATAAAGGTTATGCGTGGAGATTTCAAGGACCACGAAGGAAAAATTGAAAAAGTCGACCTTAAAAATTATCGTGTCATGATCGAGGGTATGTCAGTACAGAAACCTGATGGAAACAAAGTTTACCATTCTGTTCATCCTTCAAACATCATGATATTAGAACTCGATATAGAAGACGATGAAAGAAATGATGTATTAGAGAGGAAGGGATAATATGGCAAAGATGGGATCAAGAAAACATCTTAAACGATTCAAATCACCAGTGCACTGGCCCATTCACCCNNCTCCTTATAGTTGTAAGGGACATCCTAAAGGTTGCAGATAATGCAAGAGAAGCAAAGATAATCATCAACAACGGTGACATCCTTGTAGATGGCCGTGCAAGAAAGGATTACAAGTTCCCAGTGGGGTTCATGGATGTTATAGAAATACCTAAAACTGAAAAAGTTTACAGGGTACTTCCGGATCACAAGGGAAGACTTGTGCTACATCCAATAGCTAAGAAAAATGCAGAATTTAAACTCTGCATGATCACAGATAAAACCACCATAAAAGGCGGTAAAACACAACTCAACCTTCACGATGGAAGAAACTCTATTGTAGACGAAGAATACAGTTCAGGAGATGTTGTTGTTGTGGAAATTCCAGATCAAACAGTTACCGATCACATAAAATTCGAAAGTGGTACAGTCGGACTCATAACCGGTGGTAAACACATAGGAGAACTTGGTAAAGTTAAAGAAATTAACATAACCAGATCATCCAAACCCAACACCGTGGAGATTGAGACAGACGATGGAACATTCCTAACACTAGCTGACTACGTTTTTGTTCTTGGAAAAGATGAGCCGGTTATTTCACTACCTGGAGGCAAGTAAATGAACCAGATGGAAGGCGTGAAAATAGCAAAGGCAACCGTGAACATAGGTGTCGGCGAAAGTGGAGAAAGACTTGCAAGGGCTGAGCAATTAATTATAAACATTACAGACCAAAAACCAGTAAGAACCATCAGTAAAGTCACCAACCCTGAATTTGGAATAAGAAGGGGACAGCCAATAGCCTGTAAAGTTACATTAAGGAATGAAAGGGCCGTAAAAGCTGTTAAAATGGTACTTGATGGGATTGGGAACATGTTAAAGGCCAGCCAATTTGATATGCAGGGTAATGTGTCATTCGGTATAGAAGAACACATTGATATTCCAGGAATGCGTTACGATCCTGATATAGGTATATTTGGTATGAACGTTGCAGTAACCTTTGAAAAACCAGGTTACAGGATCAAAAGAAGAAAGATCCAGCATAAAAGAATACCAAATAAACACCAGGTCACGAAGGAAGAGACAATGGAATTCATGAAGAAAGAATTCCAGGTTAATATAGAATAGGTGATAAATTGCCAAGAAAATACGGAAAAGCTTCAAGGAAATGCAGCAGATGTAATGATCATTCGGCTATAGTCAGAAGATACAATCTTATGTTATGCAGACAATGCTTCAGAGAACTTGCAGCTAGAATTGGATTTAAAAAATATAACTAGAGGTGTATTAGTTTGACTCTTATGGATCCTCTCGCAGATGCCCTTACTAACATGAGAAACAATGAGATGCAGGGAAATAGTAAATGTACAATTAAGCCCGCATCCAAAATGATTGGCCATGTTTTAAGGACAATGCAGACTGAAGGATATATCGGTGAATTTGAATTCGTCGACGATGACAAAGCAGGACAGTTCATAGTCGAATTAGAAGGAAATATAAACAAATGCGGTGTAATAAANNAGAGGTTTCTACCATCCAAAAACTTTGGTACCATTATATTAACAACCCCCGGGGGTATTATGACCCACAGGGAAGCCAAAGAAAAGGGTATTGGCGGTAGATTACTCGTATATGTTTACTAAGGTGATAAAATGGCTCAAGTAACGATTCTTAGGGAGGAAATCCCAATTCCAGAAGGAATAAATGTCACAGTCGATAAAGTAGTGACCGTTAAAGGATCAAAGGGAATGTTAACAAGGGACTTCAACAACAAAACCATCCAGATCAAAGTAGAGGATGATAAGGTAATTGTAGAAGCACGTTTCCCTAAAAAGAAAGACAAAGCCATGTTAGGTACCATACGATCCCACATCAACAACATGATCATAGGATTAACNNGGGGATGCTGATGTCCAGATAAAGGGTGATGAAGTTATAGTCAGCGGAATCAACAAGGAACATGTGGGGCAGACAATGGCCAACATGGAACAGGCTACAAAAATTAAGGGGAGAGATCCAAGGGTGTTCCAGGATGGAATATACCTTGTTAGCAAGAAATAACGGTGATCCCATGATAAAAAAAACCAAAAAACCAAACTTTAAAAGACAAGAATGGTTCAGGTATAAAAAACTCGGGGAAAAGTACAGAAAACCCAAGGGAAAAACTAGTAAGAGGAGAAGGTACGAGGCAAGAAAGCCGGCAATGCCATCTATTGGTTACAGATCCCCAAGAAATTTAAGAGGACTTCACCCTTCAGGATACCAGGATATTCTAGTTAAAAATATTTCAGAACTTGAAGATCTGGATCCAAGCACCCAGGCAGGTAGGATCAGTTCTACAGTGGGTACCAGGAAAAAGATAACCATGCTTGAAAAAGCAAGGGAACTTAAAATAAAAATCTTGAACAAGGGGCTTTAAACCATTAATGGGTTTAAGGAGTTATTTAACCATTTTCAGAATTTTATGGATCGTTGTAGATAAAAATCAGTGTTTTACTGTCAAAAAATCAATGAATCCAAAAAAAAACTTGAAGATGTTTTCATTAAATAACCAGCAGCTTTGCAAGGGAAGAGATTGGGCAAATTCATTATAAATTTTAATGGATTTGTAAAAAAGCAAAGAAAGTCGTTTTATACGGCTGAGATTCAAAAAATCCTGAAGATAATAAAAATTTCANNGATCAAACTTTAAAGGTTTGATGTGGAGGTTTCTTTATGAATCTTACTACTCAAAAGAGATTAGCTGCAGACATACTCAAAGTTGGGGTAAACAAGGTCTGGATAGACCCCGAAAGTGTTGAGGAAGTATCACGGGCTATTACTCGCGAAAGTGTTAAACAGTTAATAGACAGCGGAGCCATAAAAGCAAAGCAGAAAAAAGGAATAAGCAGCTTTAGATCAAAGAAAATAGCGGTACAAAAAAGTAAAGGAAGAAGAAAAGGTAGGGGTAGCATAAAAGGAGCTAAAGGAGCTCGTAACCCTAAGAAAAAGGCATGGATGACAACGATAAGGGCTCTCAGAACTGATTTGAAAGATATGAGGGAAAAGAGGGAAATTAATAAAACAACCTATCGTAAACTTTACAGAATGGCCAAAGGCGGAGCATTTAGGAGTAAATCTTACATGAAGACCTACGCTAGGGACCATGACTTGCTCAGATAAGACGGGGGAATAAAAATTGGCACACGGATCAAGATATAAACTCGCATTTAAAAGAAGAAGAGAAGGAAAAACAGACTACAGGGCAAGGCTAAACCTTATAGGATTGGATAAGTCCAGGCTTGTTGTAAGAATTACCAACAAACATACCATAGCTCAGATAATTAATGTTAAAGTGAATGGAGATGAAACACTTGTTTCAGCACATTCAAATGAACTTAAAAATATGGGATGGCTTGGAAGCGGTAAAAACACTTCTGCAGCATATTTAACAGGATTTTTACTTGGTAAAAAGGCGCTTGAAGCAGGAATTACATCTGCTGTACTGGACATAGGACTCAAATCCTCCACCAGGGGTGCAAGAATATTTGCAACACTCAAAGGAGCAGTAGATGCAGGACTTGAAGTACCATACAGCGATATAATCCTTCCTGCAGATGAAAGGATAAGGGGAGAACATGTTGCAGCATACGCTGAATCCCTAAGTGATGAAGAGGTGGAGAAACGATTTTCACAGTACATTAAGAATGGACTATCTCCAAAGGACCTACCTGATCATTTTGATTCAATAAAACAGAAGATTGAGGAAGGGGTATAATGGCAAATAATTACACTAAGGAAGAATTCATACCTAAAACCCAACTTGGGCATATGGTTAAAGATGGCAAGATAACAGATATCGATGAGATATTCGAAAAAGGCCTTCCAATTATGGAACTGGGAATAGTAGACACACTGCTACCCGACCTTGAAGAAGAAGTCATGGATGTTAATCTCGTACAGAGGATGCACAAATCAGGCCGAAAAGTTAACTTCAGAGTTATAGTAGCCGTTGGAAATAAAAATGGTTATGTGGGACTCGGACAGGGAAAAGCCAAAGAGGTAGGACCTGCAATAAGAAAAGCAGTTGATAACGCTAAATTTAACATAATAAAGGTTAGAAGAGGCTGTGGAGACTGGGGTTGTGTTTGTGGCAGGGAACATACTGTACCCTTCAAAGTTGAAGGTAAAAGGGGAAGTGTTCGTGTCACATTAATACCGGCACCTGGTGGAGTAGGTCTTGCAATTGGAAATGTGGGAAAAACCATCCTCGGACTTGCAGGTATTGATGATGTATGGTCTCAGACAATGGGACAAACACAAACAACCATAAACTTTGCAGGAGCAGTTTTTGAAGCATTAAAAGAACTGAGCAAAGTTAAAGCGACATCCAGAGACCTTAAAAATCTAGGATGTACAGTATAATCAAGGTGATAAAATGATCGCAGCAGTAAGAGTTAGGGGCAGAACCGGTGTAAAGAAGGGTATTCAAGACACCATGTCCATGTTGAAACTCACAAGAATTAACCACCTAATCCTTCTCCACGAAGATCCTAGTTACAAGGGAATGCTCGTGAAGGCAAAGGACTACATCACCTGGGGAGAAATTGACGTGGAAACTATCTCTCAAATTATAACCAAACGTGGAAAACTCTCAGGTAATGAAAAGGTTACAGAAGAATATATTAAAGAAAACACAGAATATGCTTCCATTGAAGAGCTTGCAAAAGCAGTTTCATCCGGAGAAGCTAATGTTGAAGATGTGGGAATAAAACCAGTTTTCAGACTGCACCCTCCAAGGAAAGGGTATGAAGCGACCAAAACAAGCTTCAAAGAAGGAGGAAGCCTGGGAAACAGGGAAGATATTAATGAACTTGTACTCAAGATGGTCTAAAAGAACCTTTATAAAAGGTTAACATAAAATAGATCTTCTACTACAATTGTTTAATATTATTATTTCCAAAATTTTTACCAGATTTCTACAAACAAAATCTCATCAAGGTGATCTAATGATAAGAAAAACAAGGAAAGTATGCAAATTACGGGGCTCAAGAACAATGGCTGGTGGCTGTTCCAAGAACAACAGAGGAGCTGGTCATAGAGGTGGAAAAGGTATGGCCGGTGGGCACAAACACCACTGGACATGGATGGTTAAGTACGATCCTGACCACTTCGGAAAGTACGGTTTTAAAAGACCACAAGGAACTACCTATAAATTTAATCCTGTAAATGTAGATTTCCTCGATGAAAATTGTGATGCACTCGTTGCCAAAGGATTAGCAACTAAAGATAATGATAAAATAGTAATAGATGTAACTACTATAGGTTACAACAAAGTTCTAGGAAAGGGTAGATTAAGTAAAGCATTAACAATAAAATCCCCACAGTTCTCCCAATCAGCTCTTAAAAAGATTGAAGAAGCTGGAGGAGAAGCAATAACCCTTTAATTTGAATTTTTTTAATTACAATTCTGGGCAAGGAGTTGAAGGATATTCCGTTGAAAGATATTATACAACCAATTTTCTCATTGTTACCCCAAGTAGGTTCACCATCCTACAGGGTACCATTCAAGGAGAAGCTCAAATGGACAGGCGTGATCCTGATTCTGTACTTCGTATTAACTCAGGTTGCACTTTTTGGACTCAGTCCACAGGCAGTTGACCAGTTTGCATCACTGAGAGCAGTTTTGGCAGGTAACTTTGGTTCCATAATAACCTTAGGTATCGGACCTATTGTATCGGCTTCCATTATACTGCAGCTTTTAGTTGGGGGTAAGATCGTCAATCTTGACCTTTCAAGACCCGAGGATAAAGCATTTTTCCAGGGAACCCAGAAACTCCTTGCAATTATATTCACACTGTTCGAGGCATCAGTACTCGTACTCACAGGGGCACTACCCCCAGCACCAGGATTTGGAGCGTGGATCCTGATTCTACAGATAACCATTGGAGGAATACTCATAATATTCCTCGATGAAGTTGTTTCAAAATGGGGATTTGGTAGCGGTGTTGGACTCTTTATTGCAGCCGGTGTTGCAGAACAGATAGTAGTAGGTTCATTAAACCCATTAACAACTCCAGGAGGACAGGCTCCGGCAGGTGCTATACCTGCATTCATATATTCACTAACACTAGGACAACCCGGATTCTACCTGCTCTTACCAGTACTTGCCACAATAGTGGTTTTCCTGGTAGTGGTATATGCAGAAAGTATGCGTGTAGAAATACCCCTGTCATACGGGGGAGTTAAAGGTGCAAGGGGAAAATATCCCCTCAAATTTATATATGCAAGTAATATGCCTGTTATATTAACCAGTGCACTGCTGTTAAATGTTCAGCTATTTGCTGCCATGTTTCAGAAACTCGGAATTCCAATACTAGGTCAGGTGGT
>PMMY01000133.1:0-9756 GCA_003162655.1 Methanobacterium sp.
CAGTAATACAAGCATGTACATTCACTATAGTTACAATATCTACCTGATCAATTATCCTCTTTTCAACTTGAGTTGATATTTCATGGGCTTCAATGAGACTTAGAACAGGATCAACCTCAATATGGACATCAACAGATGCATAAGGTCCAGTATAATTTACTTTAATATCATGAATCCCTGAAGTTCCATTAACAGATAAAGCCGCTGCTTTAATATCATTCAAAATAACCTCAGATGGTATTTTTCCCAAGATATTGTTTACATTATCCTTAGCCACATCAAAAGCTGTCTTCAAAACTAGAACAACTATAAAAAGAGCTACTAATGGATCTAAAATGGGCATACCAAGTTGTGAACCTACGACTCCTGCGAATATTGCGATACAAGTGAATATATCAACTCTCTGATGCTTGGCATCTGCTATTATCGCAGGGCTATTAATTTTTCGACCAGTTTTAGTCATATAATTGGTCATAGTAAAGTTAATTATTATACCTACAAGGGCCATTATCGCTGCGGTCCAACCAGGTGGAGCTAATCCTCCTCCTAATAAAAGCTTTTGATAAACTTCTGATAATATTTCAAAAGCAATGAAAAAAAGAAAAATTACCGTTATAAGCCCAGCTAAAGACTCTGCTCGTCCATAACCATAAGGATGTTCAATATCAGGAGGTTTAAGCCCTATTTTAAAGCCAATGAATGCTATTGAAGAGTCTAAAATATCAGAAAAAGTGTGTGCCGATTCGGCAATAAGTGCAGTACTACCAGAAAGGGTACCTACTATAAAATTAAAAATAACAAGGATAGCATTCCCAGAAATACCAACAATAATGGCTTTTCTACCACTTTTTTCCCTTTCATCAGCATCCAAAAAATTACCTCAGATAAAATTTAATAATTTATAATGTTTATTTGGACTATATTAAGTATATTAATAGTTTATATCAGGTTTAATTTTGTTTGGTTAAATTATTTACCACGATTTCTGATTTAAATGCTCAATTCATGTTAATTCATTCAGTTTGGTAATATTTTTATGCATAAACAATCTGTGTTTGATTTTTCATAGAAATATATGAATTCGTGATAGGAAGAAATATAAAATCTTCATGTTTTAATATGCTTACATTATAAACGACAGTTTCATCCATTTGCATTTCAATTACTCTAATCTATTTTACTTCAACAACCTATATAGAATTTAATGTATAGAATTATTAATCATATTCCAGTTGAGTAAAAAAATTGGAAGTATAAAAATGGTAGATGAAATCCTGAGAACCAAGTTTAACAATGGTGCCAAGTCATATGACCGGCAGAGAAGTATTGTAATCCCTAATCTGGATCAATTATATACCATAATAACGAATCTTGCCAACATTAATGTTTCAAGACCTAAAATACTAGATCTAGGGGCAGGAACCGGATTACTAACAGAAAAGATCTTCAAAAAATATTTTAGAGGACACTTTACTTTAATAGATATTTCAGAGGAAATGCTGAATATCGCAAAGAAAAGATTTAAAGAAAATCGCAATTTCAAATATATCTTAGGAGATTACTTAAAAATCGATTTTGAAGAATCTTTCGATATAATAATATCATCACTCTCTATACATCATCTTGAAGATAAAGACAAAAAAAATCTTTACTCCAAGGTCTATGAAATTCTTAATAACGATGGTATTTTTCTTAACGCTGATCAAGTACTTGCACCAAGTACTGAAAATGAGTACATTTACCAAAAGAATTGGTTGGAAAAGATTGAAGTTGGAGTACTGGAACAGAACGAAAAAGAGATAATTATTGATAGGATGAAACATGACAATCCAGCAACTCTTGAAAATAATATTACATGGCTAAAAAAATGTGGGTTCACTAATGTGGACGTTTTTTACAAATATTACAACTTCTGTGTATTATATGGTAAGAAAGTTGAATAAATCCATAACAAATAAATGAGTTAGGAGGTTAAATTGCTTGATGAAAGACTTGATGAATTTGCAAGGGAACTAGGAGCGGATTTTTTTGGAGTTGCAGATATAACTCCTGCAGAAGATTTCATCCAAAATCAGGGAGGAGATATGGTTATGGGTTATCCAAGGGCAATATCAATTGGTATAATCCTATTAGATACCATTGTAGATCAGCTCCCTCAAAGATTTGAAAAGTCTGTGGCAGTTAATTACAGGCATCACACATACGATATTATTAATCTTCGTTTAGACCTGATATCCTCAAGAATAGGTAGTCTACTTCAGAAAGAGGGGCATAAAGCTCTTCCAATCCCAGCATCAGAACGATATGATGACAAGGAGTTATTTGCAGTTTTTTCACATAAATTGGCCGCAAATATGGCAGGATTAGGATGGATCGGTAAAAGTTGCCTCTTAATAACGCCTGAAGCTGGTCCCAGGGTACGTTGGACTACCATCCTAACAGAAGCTCCACTTAACCCTACAGGTGAACCTCTTGAAAANNGATACATGTCCAGTTTCAGCATTTACAGGAGAAAAATTTAGGGCAGATGAAAATCGAGAAGTAAGATACGATGCAAGAAAATGTGAGAAATACTTTAAAGTAATGGAAGATGCTGGTAAAATACCTGTTTGTGGTCTATGCATCTATAATTGTCCTAAAGGTAGGATATAGAATCAATTTTTAAATGTAAATATAGTAACATTTCAAAACAATCAGATTTTTTTTTCGATGCTCTTCAAAACAAATTAAATCTCTCATTACTTCTTAAAAATCCAAAGAAAATTGGTCTTGTTAATAATTATAAGTAAACTCTTTTGAAGAATATTCAGAAATTTAATTTTACTATTAGATAAAGAGATTATGAAATATGAATATCTTTGGATATATNNAATTAAATAAAATTTAAGAAAAATGTTTCACATTAAATAAAATTTGTATTTAAAAATATCATTATATTTGAGGTGTCAAGGTGGAAAAGGCCAAAATACTGGTACAGGGAATAGTACAAGGTGTAGGATTCAGACCCACAGTTTATAGAATAGCTAATGGAATGAACATTAATGGTTATGTAAGAAACCTTGGAAATATCGTTGAAATAGTTATTGAAGGTCAAAAAAAAGACATAAATGAGTTTATAACTAATTTAAAAGACAATAAACCCCCAATATCCAAGATAAACTCTATTACAATAGAATGGATTGATCATCAAAACAGTGCTGCATTTCATGATTTCAAAATACTTGAAAGCTCGGAAAACTTCTCAGGATCATCAGTGATCCCACCCGACATTGCCACCTGCAACAACTGCCTAGATGAGGTGTTCAAAAATTCAGATAGAAGGAAAAACTATCCTTTTACAGCCTGTACAGACTGCGGTCCCCGTTTCACTGTAATAAGTTCAATTCCATACGACCGCGAACGAACGTCAATGAATAATTTTCCACTCTGCGAGGAATGTGAAGTTGAATATAAAGATCCCGAAGACCGTAGGTATCATGCTGANNTACATGTTGTCCTGTCTGTGGACCTGAAGTGTTTTTATATCGTGAAAAGACTATTGAAAGTAAAAATCCTATTAAAAAAGCTGCTAGGCTAATTGACGCCGGAAATATTCTCGCAATTAAGGGTATTGGAGGCACACACCTTGTTGTTAAGACAACTGAAGACCATCCTGTGCAAGAACTTAGAAAAAGGCTTGGAAGATACAGCCAGCCCTTTGCGTGTATGTCAAAAGATATAAAAACTGTCAAAACCTTTGCAAAAATTTCAGATCTGGAAAAGAATGTTTTAGAATCTAGAAGACGGCCTATAGTAGTTTTGAACAAAAATGATGATTACATGCTCTCATCATCTGTATCCCCTGATCTTCACAACCTTGGAGTGATGCTTCCCTACTCAGCACTGCACCACATACTCTTCAGTTACACCAAAGAACCAGCATATATAATGACTTCTGCAAACATACCCGGGGAGCCCATGCTTATTGAAAATAGAGAAATAACTTCCAAACTCAATGGAATCGCAGATTATTATCTCTTACACAACCGTGAAATAGTTAATCGATGCGATGATTCTGTAATAAGGTTCAGAGGCAATGAAATGGCGTTTATAAGACGTTCCAGGGGTTATGTACCCGAACCTTATGACTTTTCTGGTATAGCAGATGATTTGAACGTACTTGCTCTTGGTCCAGAGATAGATGTGACGTTTTCACTACTTAAAGAGGGAAAATGTTATGTTTCTCAACATATAGGAGACACTACTAAATATGAAACTTTCAGATACTTGCAAAGAGCTGTGGATCATATGATGGAAATAACCAAAACAGAAAATATCGATGTGGTTGCATGCGATCTTCATCCAATGTTCTTTACTACCAAACTTGCAGAAAAGATGAGTAAAGAATTCGATTCTGATATTATAAAGGTTCAACACCACCATGCTCATGCAGCAGCCCTAAGTGTGGATAATAATATTGATGAACTAATATGCATAGCTGCAGATGGTGTAGGATATGGAGATGATGGAACTGCTTGGGGAGGTGAAATACTTCTTTCACAAGGATCAAGCTGCGAGAGATTGGCAAGTTTAATGCCGCAAACCATGGCTGGTGGTGATTTAACAACTAAATATCCTGTTAGAATGGTGATATCCCTGCTTCACAGTCACATGGATACAAAACAACTTGTTAAACTTATGAAAACAAGTTACATAGATTACTTCAAACATGGAGAGAGGGAAGTGGATCTTGTTCTAAAACAACTTCAAAACGGTTTTAACACAAGTATAACGACCAGTACAGGTAGAATCCTTGATGCACTATCGGCTGCCCTTAGAATATGTGGAAAAAGAACATATGAAGGTGAATGTGCAATGAAACTCGAATCTGCAGCTTANNATACTGAACTCTGCTCTAGAGATGAAAGAAAAAGGAGAGAGAGTAGAAGATATAGCTCGTGCAGCACAAAAAGCAGTTGCATTGGGTCTTGCTGAAATGGCGGTAAATGCTGCAGAAAATATTGGAGTAAAAGTCATAGGTGGTTCCGGAGGAGTATTCTATAATGAGGCAATAAGTGTGACTGTACGTAAAGCCGTTGAATCTGCAGGTTACACCTTTGTTCAACATAAAAACTCCTGCGCAGGTGATGGTTCAGTTTCCATGGGACAAGCTGCAGTAGCATCTTGGAAATTCAAAGGCATATGATTAGAAATTTTGTTAATACTTTCAATTATAACAAATCAAATAATGAGAAGAATATTATTCTTGGTATTATAATTATGACCTATTTATCAGGTTTGTTTGAGGTTCTGGTTGAGGATTTTTTTCTTTAATTTCAAGTTCTGATAGAAGCCTTTCAGCATGTTTCTTTGCATCATCGTATTTTTTAATGAGTTTTTGAAGTTCTTCGGTAACCTCAGTTTCGCCCATGTGAATTCTGCCCTCAAGTGTGTAAAGTTCTGAAAATTCTTGACCTATGACGTTCATTTTGATTGCACCAGGACCTATAAAAATTTGTATTTGAATGTCCTGGGAAATGTCATAGTACTTTCTAGGTCTTCCTCTTTCGATTTTTTGGAACGAAGAACTTAAAAGTCCAAGTTCCTCCATTGCCCTGAGATGTTCAATAATAGCCTTCTGTCCCACTTCAAGTTCCTTTGATATTTCACTTACAAATCTGGGTTCGTCAGTTAAAAGGTTAATTATATCCCTTCGGGTTTTACAGCCCATTACATCGAGTATTGCTTCTAAATCCATGTCTATACCACTTACTGGTTTTATGATCTTTATGAGTTATAATTATTAGGTAGTTATTTAGCTAGTTGTGCGAAAGGTTTATATAACCTTTTGTAACTATAATAGTTAAAGGTTACTGTTCTTTTTATACCATATAAAAGGTGAATGAATGAATGATAAACAAAAATTAGAGAAGTTAAAAAAGGATCTGAGCCGTTTGGAATCTGATATCGATGAAAAAAGAGAGGATATTCAGAAAAAGGATGAAGAGATCCAGAATTTAGAGGATAAAGTTGAGGATTATCATTCTCAATTACTAAGACTACACGCAGACTTCGATAACTACAAAAAACGATCAGAAAAAGAGATTAAAGAATATGTTAAATATGCAAATGAAGGCCTGATCCTAAAGATTATAGAAGCCTATGAAGACCTTGAAAGAGCTTTAAAAGCAGATAAGTCCCACGACCTAAAGGAAGGTTTGAAAATGATACACAAAAAACTCAAAACCATACTAGAAGGAGAAGGACTATGTGAGATAGAAACATCTGGAGAGAAATTCGACCCTTATAAGCACGAAGCTCTGATGGTAGAGGCTAATAAAGATTATGATGAAGGAACTGTTATAGAAGAACTTGGAAAGGGATATACCCTTGATTCTAAGGTAATAAAGTATTCAAAAGTTAAAGTATGTAAAAAGAAGTAACCTTGGATATATGAAGAATAAATTAAGTTTATAGTGAATTTTGTAAAAAGAGGTGAATATTATGGCAAAGAAAGAGAAAATAATAGGTATAGACTTGGGTACAAGTAATTCAGCAGCTGCTGTACTCCTAGGTGGTAAGGCAACAATAATACCAAGTGCAGAGGGTGCAACACAATACGGTAAAGCATTTCCAAGTTACGTTGCATTCACAAAGGATGGACAGCGTTTAGTTGGTGAACCTGCAAGAAGACAGGCAGTCACAAATCCTGAACACACCATTAGTGCCATAAAAAGGAGTATGGGAACAGATTACAAGATAAACGTTCTTGGCAAAGAGTACACTCCACAGGAAATATCAGCATTTATACTACAAAAAATTAAAAAAGATGCAGAAGCATTCCTAGGCGAGCCAGTTAACAAAGCAGTTATCACAGTACCCGCATATTTCAACGACAATCAGAGAACAGCCACCAAAGATGCTGGTACAATTGCCGGACTCGAAGTTGTACGTTTAGTTAACGAACCTACCGCAGCAAGCCTAGCATATGGAATTGATAAAGAAGCAGAAGAGGATTTAGAAATACTCGTATTCGATTTCGGTGGAGGAACTCTGGATGTTACCATTATGGATTTCGGTGGAGGAGTATTTGAAGTAAGATCAACCAGTGGTGATACAAGCCTAGGCGGAACTGACATGGACAACACCATCATGAAGCATCTTGCAGTAGATTTCAAGCGTGACACCGGAGTAGACCTTATGAACGATGATCAAGCGGTTCAGAGACTCAGAGAAGCTGCAGAAAAAGCTAAGATAGAACTTTCAACAACCCTCACGAGTGATATTAACCTTCCGTTTATAACAGCAACTGCAGAAGGACCTAAACATCTAACTGCAACACTTACAAGAGCAAAACTCGAAGAATTAGTTGATCCTATAATCAAAAAGTGCTCAGGACCAATGGAACAGGCTATCAAAGACGCAAAAATGAGCAAGTCAGATATAAATAAGATCATACTTGTTGGTGGACCAACCAGGATGCCAATAGTCCAGAAATTTGTTGAAAAATTCATTGGCAAACCCGCAGAAAGTGGAATAGACCCAATGGAATGTGTTGCAATTGGTGCAGCAATCCAGGGAGGAGTAATGGGGGGCGAAATAAAAGACCTTGTGCTCCTTGACGTGACACCACTATCATTAGGTATAGAAACACTGGGGGGAGTATTTACTCAACTTATTGAGAGAAACACAACTATACCAACTAAGAAAAGTCAAGTTTTTACTACTGCAGCTGATAGCCAGCCTTCCGTGGACATACACGTGCTTCAAGGAGAAAGACCTATGGCAGCAGACAACTCAACACTTGGAAGATTCCAGTTGGTAGGAATACCACCAGCCCCAAGGGGAATCCCTCAAATTGAGGTCACATTTGACATAGATGCTAATGGTATCATAAACGTGTCAGCAAAGGATATGGGAACGGGTAAAGAACAGAGGATTACAATAACCGCTCCAAACAAGCTTTCAAAAGATGAAATAGACAAGAAGGTTAAAGAAGCAGAACAGCATGCAGAAGAGGACAAAAAGCAGCAAGAAGAAATTGAAATCCGAAACAATGCTGATTCAATGATATACACATCAGAGAAGACTTTAGAAGAACTGGCAGACAAAGTAGATGCTGATAAAAAATCCAAAATCGAAGATCTTGTAAAAGAACTAAGAGAACTTATAACAGGCCAAGATCTAGATGCAATCAAAACCAAAACCGATGAACTTACTAAAGTTGTTCAGGAAATAGGTGCAGCAATCTATCAGGAAGCACAACAAGCACAAGCACAACAGGAAGCACAAGGCGGAGCCCAAGAATCTCAAAGTGAAAAAACTGAAAAAGACAACGATGAAACAATAGACGCAGATTATGAAGTAAAGAAATAAATACTGAAATGATTCAGGGATTTATTCCCTGATCAATTTTTATAATACCTAAAATTTAGCCGATGTAATTATTGGAATCACAAGAGTATCATTGCACAGAAAAAATCGGACCTGATCAAAAGTTCATATCATGATTTTCTAAATTATTAATATAGTATCATTAAATAGTTTCAATATAATAACTTTAATTTTATTAATTTCACAATAAAGTCAATAAAAAAATTCATTAAATCAAATTAAATTGAGGGTAAGATTATAATGGCAGAAAAGCGTGATTATTACGAAGTGCTCGGAGTAGATAAGGGCGCGGAGAAAAAGGATATAAAAAAAGCCTACCGTAAATTGGCAATGAAATACCATCCAGACGTGAGCGAAGATCACGAGTCAGGGGAAAAATTTAAAGAGATTAGCGAAGCTTATGCTGTACTTTCAGATACAGAAAAACGTCAGACCTACGATCAATACGGGCATGCCGGGATGAATGGATTCTCACAGGAAGATATATTTAATAACGTAAATTTTNNGTGGTAGCCGTGGTGGTGGTGGTTTTGAAAGTATATTTGACTTATTCGGATTTGGAGGAGGCACCAGGAATGGGCCTACCCAGGGCGAAGATGTATATTATGAAATGAATATCACACTAGAAGAAGCAGCTTTGGGACTTGATAAAGACATTGAAGTACCGCACAAAAAAACTTGTCCAAACTGCCAGGGTTCTAAAGCTGAACCCGGTACAGACTCCAGAACATGCCCAGAATGTGGCGGATCAGGACAAGTACGCCAGGTGAGCAATACACCATTGGGCCAATTTGCAACTGTAAGACCATGCAGAACATGTCGAGGGGAAGGACAGATAATAGATACGCCCTGCAAAGAATGTCATGGTAAGGGTATAGTCAAAAATAAGAGCATTATACATATAAAGATCCCACCAGGGGTTGAAGATGGAAGCCGTCTACGTGTTCCTGGAGAAGGAGATGTTGGAACTCGAGGAGGACCTCCAGGGGACCTTTATGTTATGATAGGTGTTAAACAGCATCAGCTTTTCCATAGGGAAGGATCAGACCTCACATACAATATGCCTATAAGTTTTGTTCAGGCATCATTGGGGGACACAGTTGAAGCACCAACTTTAACTGGAGCAGTAGACCTTAAAATACCCGCAGGTACACAAACAGGTACTTCATTCCGTATCAGAGGAGAAGGTATGCCTCACCTTCGCTGGAATGGGAAAGGAAATCTTTATGTGAAAGTTAAAATTGTAACGCCTAAAAAATTAAGCCCAAAACAGAAGGAACTCCTTACAGAATTTGCTGAAATAAGCGGTCAGGAGATATATGCTGAAGACAAGGGCTTTTTCGAAAAGGTGAAGGAAGTTATCAACCACTGAAATTAAATTTT
>PMMY01000133.1:9807-16792 GCA_003162655.1 Methanobacterium sp.
CCTTATCAAACCAATCCATATCAAATATACTCCTATTACCAAATTTACAACACCCATTAATATATGACCATATTTTGCATCCATTTATTGACCTTGGATAGAATATAATTGGCTTTTTCGGATATGCAAAGTACATTAAGAGTGATACTTCACATACAAGTAGCGTTTATTATTGTTAAAATTATTATTACAGTTAATTTTCCAATTAAATCAACTGATGAAGCCCCTATTTCTTTACCAACTTCAATAACTATAATAATGTTTGAGAAGTTTATTAAAAACAATCCAAATCCATAAGAAACTCCTTAAATGAAAAAAACAAATTTGATTTGATTTATCATCTCTTGAAAAAATTCCGGGAGATTTTTGAGCATGAAAAAGTCCTTTAAATACCAACTAATAGCAATATAATCCCTAATAATATATCTATTAAATCTAAAATTGGATAAGGTTTTGGAATTACCGATGTTATCCCTACTCCTAAGAGTATTCCCAATATAATAACAATTATCATAAAATTATTGCACCATGTATATCCAAACCCTTGGAGTCTAGGTCTTTTTGAAATAGATAAAAGAATTATTACCCTCATCAAGGCAGTGGTACTAACTGCAGTCCCTAAAGCTAGTGGAATGATATGTGCGAGGAGTATTTAAAAATATGACATTTTTTACCAAGATTTCCCTATTCCAATAAGTTTTAACTCCATATTTAATTGATTATTAAATAATTATCTTCATAAATCTTATGATAAAGATTTTGAATGGTTCTGAAATATTTAAGACATTATCATGCCTAAATATCAGAAAGTACATCTATATTGGTTTATTAACATGAAGAAATCTGGAATTACTTCAAACTAAATGTGAATTTATCTTTGAGATATAATGATTTGAAGTAATTGGATTTTATTTAAAATAAAAATTAGCTCAAATATTAATTAAATGGCATGCCGAGAGTAACCCACCTTCTGTTTCAGCAGCATTCATCTATGCGAATTACCTCTACCTCGTACAGGACTCATCAGTAGTATTTATTCTTGCATCCTGTGGAATGGCCGTTTCACCGATCCTTCTGATGTCATCAGCAATGCTTCATGTTCATTCATCAGAAGACGTGTCGTTTCTGCTCCATGGTCACGCTTCTCAGCGCGTGCCTTATGGCACCACAGTTCTGTATGATGGGTGGAGTTTCCTCAGTTTACGAAAAACCGTTAGCTGCCCTTCGGCTTGCCATTTAAAAAAATTAAAAATAGCGGGGCCTAGATTTGAACTAGGGCTCTCGGGGTTATGAGCCCCGCGGGATCACCAGACTACCCCACCCCGCTGTACTATGACTGTTATATCTTACATTATATAAAGTTTTGCATTAACTATTTCCGATCGAACATCTAATTTGTGTGTTTAACGAACTATAACAACTTCATTGATTTGATAATATATCCTTGGCCTCTTTATCCAGAGTATAACCAACAACTGTCCTTATTGCTACTATTACTGCTAGTATAATGACTTCATCTAAAGTGGGTTGTATCACTGTTCTTATAAGATCTGCTGCTATGAAAAACTCTAGAGCAATTACTATCTTGGATGTGAAATCTGCACGTATAGTATTGTAATTCGAAGACTTTTTAAGTACTTCAACTTTAAGAATTGAAATTATGGCCCTCAATCCACCATAAACAATTATAATAGCACCAAATATGGAAAAGAATAAAGAAATATAAGTAATGATATCCTGGTACATATTGGAGACCCTTTAAATCAATTCTTAGTGATTTTCGAAAGTAGCAAAGATTTAGTTTCTTATACTTCAGGGTTCTCGAGTTTATCGAGTCTTTCCTCGATTTTTTTCAATTTTTTATTGGTGAATCCTCGGTACTCATTAAATCGTCCGTCAAGTTCACCTAAATCCCTTGAAACTTTATTATATCTCTTTTCAAGGTCTAAAACATCATCTTTAGTTGCTAGTTCCCAGTCTTTTATAAGCTGGTCACTTTTATCGTTTAAAAATAAATCTATTCTATTTGAAAGTGTATCTGTACTCTTTGGAACACCTTTAACTGTCCCTTTTATCTTTTCACCCATTCCAGCCATTCTTTCGCTGACACCATCAATCATACTGCCTTCGATAGTAACCTTTTCACTTGCTCCAGAAACTGCTGAACGTGCTTTTTCGCCCATTCCCGACATCTTATCACCTATTCCTCCTACCACTTCTCCCTCTACATCATTATCTCCAGCTCCAGAAACTGCTGAACGTGCTTTTTCACCTGTTTCGGTGAAAACAGATCTGGCCCTTGCAAATGATGCATTTCTAGAGTCTTGCATGTAGTAATAGAGTAAAACTATAATTGCTCCTGCAAGTACAAGTATTGCCAATAACTCCAGGGGAGTCATTTAGATTTTCCTCCTTTAACTTTGCTTGTTTTTTTTTCAAGTTCTTCTTCTTTTTTCTCTATGTCCATGAGTAGTTTCTGGAGTTTTGCATACTCTGTTTTAGCTTCAAGACGGTTTACTCTTTCATTAATCTCGCTATGGAGGTATCCTGCTTTGTGCATTAGATCAGAAGTAGTTTCTCTGATATTGGTTAATTTTTCCTGCTGATCCTTCGGCAGGACAATATCACTCATCATGCGTTTAGATTCAAGATCCCTTTCTACCAATTCTATTTTTTTAAGCTCCGCTTGTTTTGTGAGAAATTCAACATTAGTTTGTGCTTCTCTGACCCGTCTCCATTGCATGAGTGCGACTATCAGTCCAACAACTATTATGGCTGCTATTACTATATAAAATACATTTTGTTCAATTGCTACCATACTATTACCTCTTTAATATTCTATCACTACTTTTATTTATGTATTTATATTTATAGTACCTAATCTATCTCCCTAACTAAAGAAACCAAATTGAATAAAAGAATTCAGGTTATATCCGTTATTCTTTCTATTATCAATCTCATGTTGATAACATATATGAGTATATGAGCTGATTTTTATATGATGGTTTTTATAATAATATTGTATTAGATGTTATTTTAAATTTACTAAGTAAAAAAATAACGAAAAATTGAAAATTTGTGGTTAAACATGAATCAAATTTTCCTTTAATTATAAATGGAGTACNNATTAAGATAGGTTGTTGTGATTTTATGATTGAAATGTACAAAAAATCGGGTGAAATTGTATCGAAGATCAGATCTATGGCTGTTGATCATGTAAAACCAGATATGAAAATTCTAGATCTTGTTGAATATGTTGAAGATAATATAATTGAAATGGGTGGAAAGCCTGCATTTCCCTGCAACGTTTCAATAAACGAAATCACAGCACATTACACATCACCCCCCGGAGATGAATCTATCATTAAAATGGGCGATCTAGTAAAAATTGATCTTGGAGCCCATATAGATGGTTATATAGCAGATTCAGCTGTAAGCGTTCTTATTGGAGCGGATGATTCTGATTTTGAAAGTGATGAAGAACAATCCGGACAAGATTTAAACATAAAGATGATAGAAACAGCTCATGAAGCTCTTGAAAGTGCTATAAGTACAATAAGAGACGGCGTTGAAATTGGAAAAGTAGGAAAAGTAATAGAAGAAACCATAAACAACCGTGGCCTGAAATCTGTTTCTAATTTGACAGGTCATAGTATGGATCGGTGGATCCTCCATTCTGGAGTTTCTGTTCCTAACATTAAAGAGGATAATAAACATAAAGTTCAGGAAGGAGATGTTTTTGCAATAGAACCATTCGTCACCAATGGTGTTGGTCGTGTTGGGGATATGAATGATGCTTTTATTTTCAGATTTCTTCGAGAGCGCCCCATACGGATGGTTCAGGCAAAAAAACTTCTTAATATTATTGCAATTAACTACCGAAATCTTCCATTTTCTCAGAGATGGCTAACTGAGCATATAAATTCAAAACATCTTAACATGACTATGAGACAACTTTTAGCATCAAGGGCCATCTACCCCTATCATGTTCTCAAAGAAAAAAGTGATGCAAGGGTAGCTCAAGCAGAACACACTATAATTGTTGAATCTGATGGCTGTAATATTATTACAGAATGAAATGTCTTCAAAACTCAAAATAATAAATTTTTTTTTAAATTAAAGATATATANNCAAACAAATAAAAAAAAACGAAATTAAGGGGATAAATCCCGCTTAACTTAATCCGTTACAATTTTCCTTTTTACTCAGACGTTTGCGAGTGGATCTTCCTTCTCACTACTACCCTTGTATGGAACTGGTAATCCCATTGCTTTTCGTCTGTCGATCTCCTTCATAGCTTTCTCTTTTTTAGATTTAGCTAGTTTAGTGAGCATTTCAAGACCAAATTTGCCTTCATCTATCGGTTTAAGTTCAATGGCACCAGCATCAACTGCTTGTTTGAATACGGTTTCACCCTTATCTGTTCTAACCTGTACTGCTGACCAATCGTCAGGAGCACCTATTGAACCAGTTGATATATCTGAAAGTTCCGAAACCAGGTCAAGACAAACTTTACATCCATTTTGTTCGTATCCATGTGTTTCTTTAATAGGGAAGCTTATTAGATCATCTTGAGTCTTCACCCAGAATTTTCCTTTTCCTATGTCCATTTTTTCTACTAATTCGAAGTCTACTCCAGCTTTAGCTGAGATAAACGTCTTGAGTGATTCAAATGGGAAGTTTTCAGTGCAACATATTCCAATATCCAGTGCGATCTTATCTGCTAAGAATCTTACTCCAAATGGGTAGGATTGCATTTTTCTTATACCCATGGTCTGACATGGAATTGTAACTATGCCGACTTTTTCAAGACCATATTGTCTTACGGCTTGTTTAAGGACCATGTTGTTTGGGGATATTGTGTATTTGGTACCTGCTGCAGCCATTACTTCATCGGATGAAAGAGCCACAGTGGGGGTTGGTTTCCACATTTCTTCTGAAGGACCGGCTACCACTGCACCGTCTATGATCTTCTCATCAAGAGCGAAGGTTAGAAGAGCAGTTACTATTCCACCGTCCTGCGAAATTTTCTGGATCTGTTTGTCGGTTGATCTCCCAAGAGTAATTTGTTTGTATGTTCCTAATACCATTTTTTACAACCTCCTATAACCCTAAATCCTTATTTATCTGTTCTGCAGGCCACCAGCTTCTTGGACACTGGACGTAACATATACCGCATTTTACGCATCTGTCTTCGTTGAGTTCTGGTCTTCCATTGGTCATGTCTAGTGCACGGGTCTGACAGGCCATTGCACAGGTTCCGCATCCTATACAAAGAGCTTGGTTTACTACTTTATATTGTAGGTCTGATCCACCAGCTTCTGTGTATCCTGCTAAATCTATCATTGGCTGTAAATAATCCATATCACCATTTATTACTGCAACAACTGTCTTTGCAATTATTTCTGGTGATGGAGGACATCCAGGTAATGCACAATCAACTTTCACCAGATCCCCTACAGGCACGAATGATTCATGATTAGGGTTGGCTTGTTGTCCACCTCGTGAATATCGGGTGAAACAACCTGTTGAAGCACAGGAACCGAAAGCCACTAAAAGTCCGGCTTTTTCCCTTGCTTCCATGAGCTCTTTGACACTGTGTTCATCTTGTAGACATACTGAACCTTCTACAAGTACTAGGTCCATTTCTGGCATTTCCCATACATCTGCCAGTGTTTGTCCATAAACAATTTCCACCATATTGGTGAGTAATTCGGCTAAAATGTCGTAGTTTTCACTGAGCGACATAACGTCACCGGTACATCCTGATAAGTGGACGTATCCGATTCTTGGTTTTGCTTTTTCTTCAGCCACTTTTTCAACCTCCTCTTTTGAAGCTAGTTCTTCTGGTTTTGCCTCTATTCCTAAAAATTCCTTTATTTTGGCTAACATGGGCTAAACCTCTATTTCTTTTAAAATTATTTCTATGGCCTCGGGAATGGCATCTTCCACACTCTTTGTTAACCCCAACTCAATGTCGGGGGCAGAGACAGATTCTGGTTGGCATCCAACTACCATAACTTCGCAAACCTTGCTGAGATCGTGTAGAGGCTGATTTACTGGCCATGAGTGCACATTTTCATATGCTCCCTTAGGTAATTCATCAACACTGAACACTCTAATGGTTCCCGGTTCGGCACCGAACTGAACAATGTCCACTACTATCATCTTCTTCCATGATTCATGAGGAAGCGAGAATACAAAATGTGGACCGCCTGTACCGGCGTCTAATGTCATAGTATTATCTGGAAGTGGTTTTTCCTTTGAAAGCTTATCTAAAGCCTCGATCACTGCTGGTCCAAATCCGTCGTCTTTGAACAAGATGTTTCCACAACCAATTACTAATATCTCTGCATCGTATGGCATCTAATTCCCTTAAATCCTGACCATTTCGTTTTTAATGACGCTCCTATCTTCATCGTCAACTACTATTACATGGGTTGCGCATGAAAGACAAGGGTCGTATGCTCTTATTACGTGAGGTCCGAAATCATGGTGGAATCCTTCGGTTGCTGGTCCCATGGTTGGAATGTTCCAGGTTGTTGGGACTAGGCAGCTGTAGAACTGTGTTTTACCATCGGCTATCTGAGACATGTGTACGTCTGTTCCCCTTGGACCTTCGATTGCACCAATACCAAGTTTGTTAGTACCAGTTACATCGTAATCGGCCATTACTGGGGCGGATGTGTCCAGTTCAGCAAGCAAATCAACAATTTTGGACATATTTGTTCTCATTTCCATTGCTCTTGCAATGTGCTGAGCAACAACACCTTCACCAGAATAACCTCCAAAGATTGCAGCTCTTGCCCTAGGACCTACTTCTACNNCATGCTCTTTTTCCTACTTCTGGGTCGTCATACCAGGTTTCTGGCATTATTTCGGTGAACCTGTCTAGATCGAATTTGGTTCTGTCACCGTAAGTTGGGTGCGTTGACATGGTTGGTGCATTAGTTACACCTAATCCTGCTGGGAGATCTTTGTCTGC
>PMMY01000133.1:16838-16999 GCA_003162655.1 Methanobacterium sp.
GTTCGTGCATATAACCTTTTTCTTGCTAGTTCACTTATGTTTCTAGCCATTCCACCAATCCTAACATCTGATGGGTGTATTCCTTCTCCGGCAACCATATCAACTACGTACTGTACAGTTTTCCTTATCTCAGAAACTGAGTTTATGGCTGTGGCCATTAG
>PMMY01000283.1 GCA_003162655.1 Methanobacterium sp.
TTATATAGGTTAATTTATTTTTTAGAAGATCAGTTTTCCTAGTGAAAATTAGAGAAATATGGAGAAGAATAGCAGGCACAATAGGCCATAATCCGCTAATTTTAAGCCATAAATAGGCCGTTTCAAAATCAGAGGTTTGTCTGTACTGAAACTCTGCAAATGCTAAGAATCCTACTAATATGCAGAGTACTGCTATCATTATATTAAGCTGGCTTTTGGAGTTTTTATGATAGATGAAATTGCCTAGGAAGAAACATAAGAAGAATGCTGTTAACGATATATATGAAAAAATATTCATATTTTTTACTCCGACAGTTTAATGTAGTTTGTACGACAACAAATAAATCTTTTTCCTAATAATGTAACTTTTCATTATAATTTATCATTACAATAAATAGGTATATTAACTACATAATCCACATATTGTCTAAAAACAATTAGTAATCATAAAATACTCTTATATGTATGATAAATCAATATATATCATACTTGATATGGTTCCGGGGGGCTTATGGTTTCAAATAGGTATTTGAAAAATTCTTATAATGATTACTTCAATATAATTTTTAAAGAAGTTATTCACGGTGGATATTTAACGGCTTTAGGGGCACCAGCACTAGTTTTAACCACTTCAATTATTACTAATTCTAATATTAACCTTCCATTATTGATCATATCCTATTTAATTCCATTAATAGTTTACAGCTATGATTATATGAGTGATCTTGATAAAGATATTGAATCCAATTCTGCAAGGCATGACCACCTTCAAAAGAAAAAAAAATATTACCCCTTAATTATGGTATTTTATTGTTTATTGCTTGTATTTCTACTAGTTATTTTTTCTAACTACAAACTTATACTCTTTATAATTTTAATAACCTTAGGAGGACTTTTATATGCAACAGTGTTGAAGGGGCTAACTAAAAGAATTCCAATATTTAAAAACATATATACTGTGCTGACATGGTCTTTAGGAGGCACACTTTTTGTACCGCTGCAGTTTTCCTTGACACTTTCACTACCATTTATAATAATATTCATATTTATAAACATGAAAGGGTTGATAAACGCAATTTTCTTCGATTTAAAGGATTCATTAACAGATTCAAAGGAAGGGTTGAAAACATTACCAGTAATACTTGGTAAAAAAAATGCAATCAAATTACTTCATTTTTTAAACTTCGCGGCATTTATACCATTGATAATTGCTGTTATCCTAAAAATTATTCCATTACTAAGTCTTTCATTAATAATATTCTTTTTTTATAGTTTTTATTATCTAAGCAAGGCTCAAAAATCTATTGATGATGCTATATGGGTTAAATTAGGTTCAATTGCTGATTTTGAATTTATATTTTGGCCTTTNNTAATAATTAATTTTTGGTATTGAATATAATAACAAATTGATTTGAAAATATTTTCAAAAAGGATAAAAGAAGGTTCATTCAATATAACTTTGTTCTACATTAGAATTTGAATTGCTTTCTTTGAAACATTTTCATTTAATGATAACCAAATAAGAATTTATTATTACAAATTGTAACTGGAGCAGTGTTTATGGTAAAGGTAATAAAATCAGCTGTTAAATGTTATAAAAAGAAGACCAAAAAGACTGTTGGCGGTAAAAGGAAGATATACGAATATAATCAGTACTTAGTACCTTTAAAGAGATCTGACAAATTTGAGTGCAGTGAGGAGGTCTTTATAATTCCTCAGAAGCAGATAGGAGAGTTAATGGGTGAAGATCCTACGCTGGCAGAGGATTACCTTAAAAATTTGGGGGATACAGAAAGTCATCTTGATGCATACGAAAGGGAACTTGCTGAATTGGAATGGAAACACAATGAATTATCTAAATCTTACAAAGAACTTGTGAGTAAACATACTAAAAACAATAAGAAGCTCCGGCTAGAGAACGAACGGATCAAAATCCTGGAAGGGGATAAAGAAAAGCTTATGAAAAAGTTGGAAGAGATCAGCAATACCCACTCTGACCTCAAAAAGAAGTATGAAGTAGAAACTGAAAAGAACAAGGTACTTGAAGATGAAGTAAATAAAGATAAAGATATTTGGACAACCTTAAAAAGTCGATTAGGTAGTAAAAAGGATGGAGAAGGGGATTAATGACAAATAAATCNNAACTTTCCAATAAGTTGGCTTAACAAACAAGGATTCTGTGAATATGGAATATATCTGGAAAATGTCAAGGGAATTGAGATTAAACCAACAAGATCCATGGTTCAGGGTACAAAAGAGCATGCAATCCTTGAAGATAAGTTTAAGGTAGGAGCAGAACCTGCAACATTTGATGAGATGCTTGAAACATCTAAAACAGGTGAAATTCTCTCAAGAGAACTTCCTGTCATATCTAAACATTATGGAATCCGGGGATTCATAGACGAGGTATGGATGACTCCTGACGAGTTTATTATCATAGACGATAAGCCTGGAAAAGTTGCATACTCTTCTAGTATAAATCAGGTTTATGGATACTGTCTGGCCTTCATGGAAATGGTGCCTGAGAAAAGGAGGATAGTAGCATCCCTGCGCGAAAGAGGTACGAAGAATATATATTGGGCATCATACTTTGATGGTAAGGCTGAAGATGATATTATAAAGCTTATAAAGCGTATGCATAAATTATTGGCTGGTGAAACCGAATTCATACCTACTAATAATCCTAATAAATGCAGGGGATGTAGGTTTAACACTTTATGTGACAAAAAAATGAATTTTTAAGCCCATAAACCATTTCGATACCTTTAAATATAAGCTCGGAATAAAAACTGATTACTGCATTGCAGTCTATTCTATTATTAGTCCCGTGGGGTAGTGGTAATCCTGCTGGTCTTTGGAACCGGCGACGGCGGTTCGACTCCGCTCGGGACTATNNTATTTATTCTGCTGATTACTTCGGATGTCAGGATCTTAAGACATGTGTAGCTGATTTTAGATCATTTTTAACACAAAAACCATTTCTATCAAGTGGATTTTTTTCTCAAAAATTTGATTCAGAAGTACTTCTTGAAATGGCAAAAGAATTTGTTAATAGAGCGGATTTTATAATATGCAGTTCGGGCATATCTCCATTAAAGTTTCCAAAGAAAAAACTTCTTGGAAACACGGATGTAAATAATGTTGAAAATAAATATAAGCTGTATAAACATCTTTTCAAAAGATTTGAAGGTGTTTTCAAACTTCCAGAGACATACTTGGTGAGTGATTTACAAGATGCTCTTGAAATAGCTGATGCAAGTGATGCTGAAAAATTCATTATCAAACCTATTGAAGGATCTGGAGGTATGGGTATACAAAATATTGATCAAATTGATCCCGATGCCGAAATCCATGACTCCATCCTACAGGAAATCGTCGAAGGACGTGATGTCAGTGCATCGGTATTATCCACTGGAGATGAGGCTACCGCAATTCTCACATCAGAGCAGTTAATAGGAAATAATTGGCTCGGTCAAAAAGAAAGTTATGGTTACTGTGGTAACATAGTACCTTTCATAGAAAAAACCAGCCTTAACACCCACTCTAACATTAAACATTTTGAGGAAGTTGCAGCGGAAGTTGTTAAAGATCTCAAACTCATAGGTTCAAATGGCGTAGATATGATACTAAAAAATGGAGAAATCTACGTTATAGAAGTTAATCCGAGGATTCAGGGTACTTATGAAGCTGTTGAGGCAGCTTTAGGAATAAACATGGGAAAAGCCCATATTATGGCGTGTAGGGGAGAATTGATAGAAATACCCTCCCCGAAAATGTTTGCTATCAAAATGATTGTTTTTACAAGACAAAGGTCAATAGTTGGAGATCTAAATATAGAAGGTGTAAACGACATACCCGCTCGAAATGTGATTATCGAGGAAGGTGAACCTGTAGCTACTGTATTAAGTTCTGGTAGAATACTTGAAAATACAATTTACTCTGCTAAAAGGATAGTAGGTAGGGTTTATCAAAATCTAAAAACAACAACACTTTGACCATGTTTATTTATAATTTTCATAATAAATTATTCAAATTACATGTAGCATCATAAGTATGAATATAATAGTACCAACACCTATTAAAATGGTTGATATTATCATAGCACCAGCAAATAAAACAAATAGCTTTGCACGGTCATCTGGGTCTTTTATATCCTTAAATAGTTCATTTAATGGGTCTCGGGTTTTCATTTTTACCTCACTAGAAATATGTATTGAGTCGTGGTTGGGAGTTCTTTTCGAAGTATTTTAATGTCTGGTTTATACAAATAAGTTTCATTACCGCAGTTTTTGATGTTAAGTACTCCACATATAATCTTGTTTTCGAACTTTCCAGATATCCTTGAACCTGCTGCAGTTGAATCGATCTCAATATATATAGGTAGTTTAAGTAGATGATGTTCTGATTTATCTAAAATTTCTGACAATTTTTTTAGTTCATCTTTTTTAAATCTGTGCCTAGTACCATCGGCACCAACAACATGGGGTCGTTCTTCTTGAAGAAGTTCATCAAGGAACTTTCTTTGACGGGGTAAATGTTTGTTAAGGCTCAANNACGGTTAAAATCTGGTGTCATTATAAATTATATCTACACTGAATGATATATTAGTTTTAGTTTGTGATACTTTATTATCATATTATGATTACAAAAAATTTGAATATTTTGAAGGTGAAAAAATGGAAATAGATATTGAGCAGTGTAGGGAAAATGACAAGATAAAAAATATTATCAGCACGAGCGGACTTCCTATTAAACATATAAAACTTTTGCTAAGGATTTCCGATGCTATATACATCAATGCAATTAATTACAACGTTGCTATAGATGAGGGTGTTGTTAAATTAATTCTAATTTCTTCAAAACCAGAGAATCAAAAAGGATCCGTTAACACAACATCGCTTACCAATGTTCTATACAGGATTAAAGATATGGAGAAAGACAACAAAGAAGTGAAAACCAAGTGTATGGTGGTTGATGGTATGCTTCAAGTCCTGGTTGAAGTAAACAAGGGATAAAATGATCATATAATTTTATTAATTACTATTTTAATTAAGAAATTTTACTAGGAGTAACTTAATGATAGATAAAAAGTATCACAAATTACTCAATGAAATCGTTGATATAAATATTGAAATTTCATCAATAGCAGATTCAAGACGATTAATAGTTGAATTAAATGAGAGGGAATCTATTCTTATAAAACTAAGAAAATATTGTAAAAGATATAAGGGTGGCTGAATCTAATTTTCTCAAAGAGAAA
>PMMY01000020.1 GCA_003162655.1 Methanobacterium sp.
GAATAAAAAATGTTAATATTTATAATAATACATTTTACAGTTCCTTAGGGTATGGGAGTGATGTTGGCACTCTTTCATTGATCTATATTCAGGAGAATGACGGTGCAGCCAATAATGCCTCAAACGGCTGCAGAGTATTTAATAATATTTTCTATACAAAAAATCAGGTCATAAATATTTGGTTGCGGCCCAATTGTATCACAGGTTTTGAAAGTGACTATAATGTATTCTATTGTGAGGCGGGTACACCTTTGTTCGTTTATGGCACTGCTATAAAAACCTTTTCCGAATGGCAGGCATTAGGCTATGACACTCATTCTATAGTCGTTAACCCGAACTTTAATAATTTGTCTGATTTCGTTCCTTCTGTCCGTCTCAATTATGGCACAGACCTTGGGGTTACGTGGCAGGCAGGATTATCTGCAACTGCAACCTGGATGTTAAACTTTTCACCTTCGACTACAGATCAAAATGGCTTATGGCAGGTAGGAGCCCGCATTTATGATGAAAATCCTGCAAGTATTTACTATGTTCGTTCCTCTATTGAAAATGAGACCCCATCTGTGGTAGAAGTAACCTATAGTTTAAGTCCTGTAAACGCNNGTTCCTCCTGTTTCTGCCTTCGAGGTAAAGGTAAATTCAGTGGCAATAACTGTAAATTCAGTAGCTGTATCCGGAACAAAGATTTTATTAACTCTTGCTGGTCCTGTTGTAAATGGTGATGAGATAACTGTAGCATATACAAAACCAGCGACAAATCCTGTACAGTCCACCGCAGGTGAACAGGCGGCAACCTTAAGTGCTCAGGACGTAACAAATAATGTTAACCCTGGCAGTCCTCCGGTTTATGTAAGTTCAATTATACAAAATGCAACTCCCAATATTATTGAAATTACTTACAACTTAACGCTGATTAATAAAATTCCTGGTGTGACCGCTTTTCAGGTTATGGTCAATTCAGAAGTAATGACTGTCAATTCGGTAGTTGTTACAGGAACCAGGGTGTTATTAACTCTTGCTGCAAATGTAGCTTTTGGTGATATTGTAACAGTTGCCTATACTAAACCTTCCGTAAACCCTATTCAAACCGCATCAAGTGGTCAGGCCGCTTCTATAAATGCTCAGGCAGTAATCAATAATTGCAATAACACTTCAAATCAGCCGCCGATTGTAACCATCTCCTCTCCCGGAAACGGAAGCTTATTCAGTGCTCCGGCAACAATAGTTATTTCTGTTAATGCAACCGATCCTGACGGAAGAGTAAGTAAAATTGAATTCTTTAACAGAGGTATAAAACTGGGAGAAAGGAATTCCGTACCTTATTCCTATACATGGACAAATGTACCTGAAGGTTCCTGTTTATTTACTGCAATAGCCACAGATAACTTAAACTCAAAATCCGTATCATTACCAGTATCCGTTACCGTTAGCAATTTACCATCTTCTGCTAACAGACCGCCGTCATTGAGTATTTTTAAACCTGCATTTGGAAATAAGTTTGTTGCACCTGCAACAGTAAATATTTCTGTAGATGCGCAGGACGCTGACGGATCTATCAGCAAAGTAGAATATTTTCAGGGCACTACAAAAATTGGTGAGAATTTAACTTCTCCGTACTCATTTTCTTTACAAATTGCTATTCCCGGAACATATCAGATCACTGTTGTAGCAACTGACAATTTAAATGCTACTAATTCTGCATTAGTAGTCTTTTATATCACATTAAATAATGAAAATTCTGATCTTATAAACCTCTATCCGAATCCCAATAATGGTCAATTTTCAATTGACCTCTTAACTACATTAAAAAGTGAAAACCATGTGATCTCTATAACTGATTTGTCTGGGAATACGATTATCTCTAAAACACTATCGGCGGAAGAAAATAATTCAATTCAATTTGATCTATCTTATTTAACACCCGGTGTCTATGTTCTTATCATAACCGGCAATGATATGATCATTGCCACAAAAACATTCATCAAGGAATAGCTTCTGCTCTCAACAACATTCAGTTGCTTATTTTATCATTATAGTGCTTAAATATCAGCAAATAATTTGTGTTTCTTAAAATATTCACAAAAATAAATAATCCAGGTAATTGTTAATCAATGAGTTATTATCTTTTTGTGATATATGATGATTTGGATTATCTTATTGCAGAAGTTTAGTTATATTTGACACAATTGTTTTGACATTCTCAAAAAACAATCATGCAACTGTTTTACGATTTACAAAATTCAATTTCTAGCCATATTGAAAGGAATGCCTTTTGTATAAACGGCGTTTTTTATAAATATTCTGATCTTGCTTATTCAATATCAGTCATAAGGAGATCTATTCAGATAAATATCCCTGAAACGGATAAGGTTGTAGGCCTGATTGCCAATGATGATATTGAATCATATGCCTCTATAATCGCATTGTGGTTTGAAGGGAAGGCATATGTTCCCCTAAGTCCGGAATTCCCGAAAGACAGACTGGAGAAAATCATCACACAGGCTGAAATTAATACAATCATTGATTCGTCAGACAACCCGTTATATCCAGGTTATAATCAGATTGAATCCAAAAAACTTCTTAAAGCTGAGATCAATTTAACACCTAAGGAGGTTTCCGGAAATGAGATTGCCTATCTCCTGTTCACTTCCGGGACTACAGGAATGCCAAAGG
>PMMY01000132.1 GCA_003162655.1 Methanobacterium sp.
GGAAGTGGTCCATCGTCCCTTATTGAACCTGCAAGTACAAATGGAACGTTATTCTTCACACATTCGTACATTATTCCCTTATTAAGTATGCCGTTATCAACAGCATCTTTTATGGATCCTGCCTTGTTTATCTCATTTATTGCATATATGTGGTGTCTATGACCTCTTGTTACTGCCTCTCCGGTTTTGACGCACATTCCTAGTGAAGTTCCATAGAGGGCACTTTCAATATCGTGGGTTGCAAGGGCGTTTCCTGCAAATATAATATCAATAATCCTTTCTTTTACCATACTGGCTAATATGGGCCCTGATCCTGTGTGCACCACTGCAGGACCCGAAACTACAGCAATTTTCCCTCCCCTCTTCTTAACTTCCTTTATTTCGGATGATATCTTTTTTATTATGGATTTGATTGGCTTTTCAGAGGAGGCATCGCTAGACATAAATTCAAACACGCCTTTTTTACCTCTAGGACGTTCAGGCGGTAGAACTTGTATGCCTTCCCTACCAACCACAATAAGATCTCCCTTTTTGATCTGTCCAATGGGTTCACAGATTGCTCGTCCACTTTCCGGATACACAACTATCATACAATCCATTTCTATGTTTTCAACCACTACCCATTCCCCATTGTATCGTATTTGAGTTGGATGATGGGTTGTTGAATAAAAATCATCTGGAAGTGTTTTGTCCATTTCAGACATTAAAAGCCTAACATCTTCAAGCTCAACCACTATTGCCCCGACTTCAGAAAGTTCATCTAAAATTTCACCCAGGAGTGTTTCGTTTGAGGCTTCGACTAGAATTCGGGCATGGCTTACATCTCCCTTGAGTTTACCCACCTTAAACTCCAGTATCTTAAAATCTCCCCCCATATCCATTATCAGATCAAGAGCTTTTGGAAGGATTAGGGAGTCGATTATATGACCAGAAAGTTTAACTTCTCTTTTGTGCATTTTATTCACCATTATTTTTAAATCAAAATCATATATGTTTAGATTTAAGTTTTTATCCTATAAATTTAAGATCAATTTTGACATCAATAATTGAGTTGAACAATAATGGATTAAAAGTATTTTTCTTCCACTATAAAAATTTCTGTATTTAAACCATCAAATAATTTGGTTAATTATCAAAATAATAGAATTGATATCGGGGAGATTGGATCATATAATTTATTAAGGGTTTTATGATTATTGGAGGAATAAAACATCATAAATTATCTTTGCAGCATTTAAAGATGTTATATCTCCTATGTGGGTTGAAGAAACCTCTACAATATCGAAACCAACAATTTTTTTACCTTTAAGACTGTATATCAATTTTTCAACCTGCTTAGGATTCAGACCACAGGATGATGGGGTGCTAACAGAAGGTGCATATGCAGGATCCAATACATCAATATCGATGCTCAGATAAATTGGTCCTTTAATATTTTTTAGAAATGTGATTATTTCTTCAATTTTTTCATCTACATCATACGAAGTATAAATACTTAAATTTTTTTCACGTGCTAATGTTACTTCCTCCTCTGATGAGGATCTAACACCGATCTGGATCATATCCTTTGGATCCATCTCGAATATCCTGTGCATAACAGTTGCATGAGAATATTTATCTCCCATGTAAAGATTTCGAAGGTCCATGTGGGCATCAAAATAAATAATAGTAATGTTTTGAAGGTTTAATCCATCATTTTCTTTCATAGCTTTCAGTATGCAGTAGCTTATGCTATGATCTCCCCCTATGGTTAATGGTACCAACCCCATGTCCAGGATTTCAGATATCGTTGTTTTTAGGTTTAGACAAGTTTTTTTAAAGTTTCCATGGACAACTTCAAGGTCTCCAAAGTCATATACTTGTGTATTAATGTTTTTATCTAAAAATAGGTTGTATCTTTCGAAGTTGTAAGAGGCTTCCCTTACTGATCTGGGTCCGAATCGTGCACCTGGCATGTAACTTGTCGTACCGTCAAATGGCACTCCTAGGATACCAAATATATTTTTATCATCAGGATTATGGATTTCAGCGTCGATCGCAGATGTTTCAATTGAAAACGCGAATTTAAATACATTTTCTGTATAAAAAAGCATAGTATTCTCGGCTCATTAATTTATTAAAGTTTTCATATTAAAATTCAATTCGCCATAGAATGAATTTAATCATGGAATTATGGGTTATTCACAATATCAACTTTTTATTCTCATTACTTTCTTTTTACCCATTGCCATTATATAATCTACTTCAGAACCTTCGTTAAGCTTGCCTTTAAGTTCGTCTGGTATTGGAATTTCGAATGTTTCATATGTCTCAAGATCCATGAGCTGAACATCGTCTCCCATAAGGGCCAGAACCTGACCAAGGCGCTTGTCGATCATTGGAACATCACATTTGGAATCAACAGGTTTAACAAAATTTCTTTTTTGATTGTCGAATATTCCCATCGCTTCAACTCTTGCCTTTGCAGCACCGTGTTTTCCAGGTGATGATGTTTGAATACTAGTGATCTTTGATGCTTCACCATCTATTATTACATATTTACCAACTTTTAAGGTTTTAACTTCTAATACCTTTTTTGACATTTTTTACCTCCGATATATCCACTTGATTCTCAATAAACCAGTAAAGAGATTCTGAATCTTTATAAAATCTAAAAGAGATCAACAAAATTCATATTCAATTCATGATCTTTACTATTCCAAATAGCATGTATAATACCATTGTCCTATCTATGTTTAGATATGTAAACTTTTATAGATAACCCTTTATTATATAGGATATGACTATGTTATTTTTCAATACTTAAATTTAAGTGGTACAAATGAAAGTTTCGATAACTTCTGGGAGGGCTGAAGGTCCAACAAAGCTTAATGCATTTGATAATGCATTGCTTGACGCAGAGATTGGTGATGTTAATCTTATTAAGGTTTCAAGTATATTACCTTCGGGCACTGAGATAGTTCCGGTTCCAAAATTCTTAGCAGGGGACATGGTTAACTGTGTGCTTGCTTACGAATCATCAGGGGTTGAAGGAGATTTAATCTCTGCAGCTGTAGCTGTAGCTACTTCTGATTATTTTGGATGTGTTGTTGAGAACACTGGCATTAACCAGGATCCTGGNNTTGTTAAATTGAAGGGGTAAAAATGAAAAAGGATGACATCGAATTTTGGAGTACAATATCAAATACAATAATGGTAGAAGCCCAAGAAGCAGTCAGACCACTTGTTGGTACAGAAAAAGCATCAAAAGTAGTGAAAATGGGTGCAGATGGAACACCGACCAAGTTTATAGATCTTGTAGCTGAAAAAAAGGTTGTTGAAGTTTTAGAAGATTCAAACAGACCGATCACACTTATAA
>PMMY01000287.1 GCA_003162655.1 Methanobacterium sp.
ACACTTATAGCCAAGATATCAGATGATCTTGGAGTAGATACTACACTCTACACAGTGGGACATGAAACATCAAGCGATATAAAATTTGCAAGAAAAACAGCAGCAGATATGCATCTTCCCCTGAAAATTAAGACATTAGATGTTGTGCATATAAAAAGATATNNTATCATCGTTACATCCAATTTTATATTGATAAAGGTGAAAAGGTTCAGGAAGATCTTATTAAAGATGTTAGAAACCTTTACCATGTCAACCTTCAGAGAGATGATGCTGTGACCATGGCAAACAGTGTCGAATTAAGGGTTCCATACCTTGACTCTGAACTTGTAGATAAAGCCCTAAAGGTTCCTATGGAATACAAGCTCGATAAAAGAGAAGATAATCTTCGTAAGTGTATACTAAGGGAGATTGCTTCAGATATCGGTGTACCGCCCGAAATTGTAAGAAGGCCTAAAAAAGCTGCGCAGTATGGTTCTGGCATTAACAAGATCCTTGTGAAGAAGGTTTTAAGGGATGAAAACTATAAAAATAAACTGGAAACACTCTACAAAAATTGAAATAACATTACAGCAAAACAGTAAAGTGTTAAAATTTAAATATAAATTCAAATTAACAACAATACATCTTTAGAGTGATATAACATAATTTATTAGATTAAAATTTATAATGAGGGTGATGTAATTTGAAGATAGAGAAAGAAGCGGAAAAAATACTTGAAAGTTTTTCAGAAGCTCTTAAGGACATCCCTGAACTTGAGGAAACCCATTATATGGTTGACAATGTAAACCTTTCACGTGAAGACGTTGCTGAGGATAAAAATCCTGAAAAAATTTTGAGAAATGCCCATACAGATGAAGAAGGCAATATCATAGCTGAAAAAGGAAAGTGGGTCAGATAATATGAGATTAAATCTTGTTTTAGAACTTTTAGATGTTCCGGGACAGCTTTTAGATGCGCTAGATCCTATAGGGAAGCTTGGAGCCAACATTGTTGCAGTTATTCATCAGCGTGATGTAAAAACTGAACGTGGAACAATACCTGTACACATAAGTATTGAAGGCGATGAGGAAACTCTTAAAAGAGTTTTAAAATCCATTGAAGAAATGAATATTCAGATAATTGAAGTTGACGGTGTTGTTATGAAGGAAAAAATAACAACCATCTTGATTGGGAACATAGTTGACCAAGATCTAAGGGAAACTGTCAATGTACTTAATAGTATCGAAGGCGTCAGAGTAGCTGATCTAAACCTGAAAATGTCAGACAATCCAGAGGAATCAGCTTCAAGAATTGTGATTGAAGCAGATTACGGAATAAAAAAGGATTTAATGGAGAACATAAAAGAATATGGTAATTCTAAAGGATTTTTAGTAATTAACGAGATTTAAGATTTATTCATCTATTTATGGTTAAATTTCAGTTTGTTTAATATTAAAACCAAATTTAACCTGCTTTTAATTGGAGGAAGTTTTATGAAATTGTGTATCATTGGTTTTGGAGCGGTAGGAATGGGAGTTTCAAGGGTTGTTTCCATGAAAAGGGAAATGCTTATTGAAAAATATGGTCTAGATATCAGTATTGTGGCTGTAACAGATAGATCTGGTGCTGCAATCAATCCAAATGGACTGGACATTGAACTTCTCTTGGAAATCAAAGAGAAAACAGGCAAAATAGCCGATTATCCAGAATTTGGTGTTTCAGATATTTCTGGAGTTCAAGTGCTTGATGATGTTGATTATGACTGCCTCGTCGAAGTAACACCAACAAATATAGAGGATGGTGAACCTGCCAGAACACACATGCTTAAAGCCATGAAAGATGGTAAAAATGTTGTAACATCCAACAAAGGACCGCTTTCTTTGAATTTCCGTGAGCTGTTAGAAGCAGCTAATTCTACAAATGCACATTTTAGATATGAAGCTTCAGTTGGGGGTGCAATGCCAATAATAAACTTCTCCCATGAAACTCTGGCAGGTAACAAAATAACATCGGTACAAGGAATCTTAAACGGGACATGTAATTATATTCTTTCAAGAATGGCAAATGAAGGATCTCCTTATTTACAAACACTTAATGAAGCTCAAGAATTGGGAATAGCCGAGACAGACCCTACACAAGATGTGGAGGGCATTGATGCTGCATGTAAAATAGTTATACTTGCAAATTCTGTTTTAAATAGAGATGTGAGTCTAAAGGATGTTAAAATGGAAGGAATTACACGCATTACCCCAGAATCAATAGCTCTTGCCAAAAAAGAGGGCTTGCTCATTAAACTCATAGGAGAAGCATCCTACGACAATTTAGAAGTTTCACCAAGACTTGTAAGGGAAGGCAGTCCGTTTGCTGTTGATGGTACCCTAAACGTTGCGACTCTTAAAACTGACCTTGCAGATGATGTAACAGTAGCCGGTAAAGGTGCTGGATCAATTGAAACTGCCTCGGCAATATTAAGTGATATTGTAAGTATATGGAAAGCAAGATCATAGGATAAAAAGATTAAATTAACTTATTCTATTCAATTTTTAAAAGGAATTGTATTTCTTTATATTTTTACTCAGAATATTGAATAATTTATGGTAAGGGGATTAAAAAAATGAAATACGTTGTTGTTATAGGGGATGGAATGGCTGACGTTCCACTGAAAGAATTGAATGGTGAAACACCACTTCAAAGGGCTGAAATTCCTAACATGGATATAATAACATCAAAGGGAGTTAGCGGAATGCTTAAAACTGTTCCCAATCAAATGTTACCCGGATCTGACGTTGCAAACCTTTCAATTATGGGTTATAACCCCTTAGAATATTACACTGGGAGGGGTCCTCTAGAAGCTGCTAGTGTGGGGGCACAAATGGATAAAGGAGAAGTTGCATTCAGATGCAACTTCATAACAGAGGATTCTGGCATATTAACCGATTTTAATGCTGGACATATCAGCACCATTGAAGCATCAGAACTTATAGAAACCTTAAATCAGAAATTTTATTCACATGGTAAGTTTTATTTAGGAACAAGCTACAGACATATCTTTTTATTAAAAGATAAACAATCTGCTTTATTAGAATCAACCCCACCTCATGATGTGGTTGGAGAATTGTTTGAAGAAAATCTTTTAAAACCAGTACTTAATAAAAATGCTGTCTTACTCAATAAAATTATGATTGAATCCCGAAAAATACTCAAAAATCATCCAATAAATGAGAGGAGGATTGCAGAAGGGAAAAAACCGGCCAACATGATATGGTTGTGGGGACAGGGAGTTAAACCATCAATACCAACCTTTAAAGATAAATATGGTCTTAAAGGTGCTACTATTACAGGAGTAGACCTTGTTAAAGGTCTTGGAATTTATATGGGACTTACTAATATCCATGTTCCTGGCGCAACAGGATATTATGATACAGATTACTGTGGAAAGGCTAAAAATGCGCTGGAAGCATTAGAAACTCATGATCTCATTTTTATTCATGTGGAGGCTCCTGATGAAGCGGGTCATGCTGGTGATATAAAAGAGAAGATTCTAGCAATCGAACGTATCGACTACAGGATTCTTGGAAAACTACTGGATGAACTTCCTGGTTTTGATGATTACTCAGTTGCAATACTGCCAGATCATCCTACACCCATCACATTGAAGACCCACACCTCAGACCCAGTGCCCTACTCCATGTGTTCAACAGCTGATTCATCGGATGATATTTTAAAATACGATGAGTATTCAGCTAGTAAAGGATCAATGGGAATAAAACCTGGTTACAAATTTATAAAAAATTTCATTAAATACTCTGGATACTAATGATCATTTAAAGGATAGAATGTGAATAATAAAAAGATAATTTTTTCACCATCCAAATAAATATTATTATAAAATTTGTAAATTAAAAAAATAAATATAAAATTTGAAA